>WTAT01000462.1 GCA_013139415.1 Desulforhopalus sp. | reverse complement strand
AGGAATTTCACAATTAAACTCTACTTATATAATAAGACAGATAACCCAGATAAACTGAAAAAAATTAAGGTCCTGCATAAATGCCTTAAACGTAGACCGTAACTATTTAAAAATATTTAAGTTTTTTAATTTTTTACCACAAATAACACGAAAATTACTACTAAGGCACTAAAATGTATCATAGTTGTAGTCAGTCGGCAACAATATGGTTTTCAGAATTGACAAAGTATTATTTTTATATAGAGTGCAGTCGGAAATCCAAGTATTCTGATAGCATTCTTACACAATATTTTACTCGACTAACTTACAACCAAAGGACTTACAGTGGGAGACACTAATACTCGCGCCCTGTGGGGAAGTAAAATAGGCTTCCTCCTTGCTGCCATAGGTTCAGCTGTTGGCCTCGGAAACATATGGCGTTTCAGCTATATGGCATTTGAACATGGCGGCGGAGCTTTCCTTGTTCCTTACCTCATTGCCCTTATTTTTGCAGGTATCCCTCTTATTATCCTTGAATACACCCTGGGGCATCGCGAAAAAGGTTCATCCCCTTTAGCTTTTGCCCGCGTTTCCCACAAAATGGAATGGGCCGGTTGGTGGATGCCCACTGTCGCCCTGTTTGGCATAATGCTCTATTATTCCGTTATTATCGGTTGGTGTATCAATTATTTCTTTTTCTCTCTTAATCTCTCCTGGGGCGCCGATCCACAGAATTTTTTCTTCAACACATTTCTTCAGATTTCAGAGAGTCCTTTTGAGCTGGGGGGGGTCCGAATTCCCATTTTGTCAGCTACCTTTTTTGTATGGTTTCTCTGCTGGATCATCTGCTACCGAGAGGTCAATCATGGCATTGAAAAGGCCTGCACCATCTTCATGCCTTTACTGTTCGTCCTTACTCTAATTCTTGTCGGCTGGACCATGACCCTCAATGGTGCCGGTGATGCCATTACTCAACTTTACCTCAAGCCAGATTGGGAGAAAATTAATATTATCAAACATTTTAACAATCCTGATGTCTGGGCTGTCTGGGTTGCCGCCTTCGGGCAAATCTTTTTCACTCTTTCCCTTGGCTTCGGCATAATGATAACATATGCAAGTTATCTGCCAGAAAAAACCGACATAGTTGGAAATGCCCTGTGGATTTCAATAATCAACTGCCTGTATTCATTTATCGCCGGATTTGCTGTTTTTGGCATCGTAGGCTTTATGGCTGCGACAAAAGGAGTGCCTTTCAATGAAGTGATCAAAGGCGGACCGCAGCTGGCGTTCGTTGTTTACCCTGAGGCTATCCGACAGCTTCCCTTTGGCCAGGAACTTTTTGGCGCCATGTTTTTCCTGGTACTTATTGTTGCCGGGTTGTCATCAGGAATTTCACTTATAGAGGCTTTTACCTGTTCATTAACCGATAAATTTTCCTGGCCCCGGAAAACTGTTGTCAGCTCTATTTGTTTTCTTGGCTTTCTCGGCAGCATAATTTTTACAACCAGAGCAGGATTGTTTATTCTGGATATAACAGATCATTTTATTACCAATTATGGCCTTATTATGGGCGGTATTGTTGAATGCTTTATCGTTGGTTGGCTGCTCAAGGCTAGCATTGCCCGCCAACATGTCAACAGTTCAGGAGGTAAACAACTCTCACCATTTTGGGATATTTGTATCCGGTTTCTCACTCCAGCACTTCTCATTGTTCTTGTGGGGCAGGCATTAATGGGAGAGCTTCGCAACGCCTATGGAGGGTATACAGCTGATTCACTTATTTTATTCGGTGTTGACTGGCTGATGGTGATACTTGTTATCTCTGTTGTTTTTACATTCTATCCATGGAAGCCGGAAATGCTTCGCAAGCGACATTCTGTAGAGGGTGACCACCTGCTGACATAAAAGGTATTAAAACGGTATAAGGTATAGGGTATAAGGTGTAAGGTGTAAGCGAAAATATGATGTGATTTCACCATAAGGACCTTTCTTTAACCCTACACCCTTCTTTAAAACTATGAGCTTAAAAAAAAGTAAAATCGGCGTTATTGGTGTTGGTTATCTCGGCAATTATCACGCTCAGAAATATGCAGCCATGGATCATGTCGATCTTGTCGGCGTCTGTGATGTTTCAGAGGAACAGGCCGAGCGGGTAGCGACACTATACAATACAACAGCGTTCACCGATTATACAGAGCTTATAAGGCATGTTGATGGGGTAAGTATTGTTGTCCCGACTCCTTTTCATCATAAAGTTGCCAGTGACTGTCTTGATAACGGGATTGACGTCATGCTGGAAAAGCCTATTACCGTTACACTTGAAGAAGCTGATGACCTCATTACCAGGGCAGACTCAAGGAACCTTATCCTCCAGGTTGGCCATCTGGAACGCTTCAACCCTGCCATAGTTGCAATGGAAGAGTATCTCACCTCCCCGTTGCTTATTGAATCGCAGCGGGTGCATAAATTCAACCCTCGAGGTGCTGATGTTGACGTGGTCCTGGATCTCATGATTCACGATATCGACATTATCCTTACCATTGTTCCTTCACCGTTAAAAGCGATACAGACCATGGGAGCTCCTATAGTCACCAAGGAAACAGATGTTGCCAATGCCCAGCTTACCTTTGAAAACGGCTGCACAGCCAATGTAACTGTCAGCAGGGTTGCCCATGAAAATGTTCGAAATATGCGTATTTTCCAGCCTGGAAGTTCCATTACCGTTAATTATGCGGCCAAAGAAATTACAGTTATAGAAAGAGGCGGGGGGGTAAATGATCAGGGTTTTCCGATAGAAAAAACAAAAAGGTTCTGTTTTACCGACAAAGACGCCCTTGAAGATGAGCTGATCGATTTCACCCAGAACATCCGTACACGTCAGACGCCCATGGTCTCAGGCAGAGACGGACGCCAGGCACTTGCCGTCGCTCTCCAGATCATTGATCAAATTAAACATCATATCAATTCTCATAAAGAACTGTTAGGCGGATAGTAAAGTTGTCGCAACCACGTATAATGATAGTCTCCGGAGAAGCCTCAGGAGATCTCCATGGCGCCCGCCTCGTAGAGGCCATCAAACGCCGTCTGCCTGATGTATATGTGTGTGGAATGGGTGGGGTCGAACTGCGGCGTCAAGGTGTAGATATTCTTTATGATGCAGCAAAAATGGCAGTAGTCGGCATTATTGAAGTTATTGCCCATCTGAAAGACATACGGAAAGCTCAAAACATTCTTTTTAATAACCTCCTGAACAATCGACCACAGCTCCTAATCCTTATTGATTATCCTGATTTTAATTTAATGCTTGCCAAAAAGGCAAAAAAACTCGGTATCCCTGTTTTTTATTATATCAGCCCTCAGGTTTGGGCCTGGCGAAGCG
>WTAT01000459.1 GCA_013139415.1 Desulforhopalus sp. | reverse complement strand
CAAGCCACTCCCAAATTCCTTGGCACTCCCTTCCTTTTTTGAACCTATCTCTATGATGCAATGGAATATTGAAATAGTCTGCAAGATCATGCCAGTCCTCACCAAGCCTCTTGCAGAGACCTATTTTACTTTTATGCGAATATTTTTTTCTTTAAGTCTTTTTACCTGTGGTTTTAGATTTTCGAGGTTAAACTCAAAAGGTGCTTCATGAACTATAGCAATAGTGTAAGCCGCTGCCACATCGGCTGCATACTCCTGCCAATCGTCATTTTTCGAGGAGTCAGCCCAATCACAAATTGATTTTACCAGTAGCATTCCTGGAGTTGATTGGCTTTCTTAGGCAGCCAAGGCTGCACCATAGCCTTCCATTTCAACAGCCGCTAAACGCGACCATGATGTTTGGAGATCATTTACAAAATCATTGTCTGCGATGACCTTTTCACCAGATGCAACAACGCCAAAGTGAACATTGGGTATTACTCGACCTGTTTTGCCATCTGGTCTTTTTACATGAGTAGATAAAGCCCAACTTTCAGGTTTTATCTTTTTCGCTGTTGAAATTAAGTCAAAGGCAGGTCTAAAAACATCAAACCTACGAATAACATCACCGTCTGTTATACGCGAAGGCTCATAACCAACTATCTCTTCCGCAACAATCACGTCGCCAAGTTGACGTTCTGGTTCTTTTTTAACTCCTCCAGCTATTCCTGTCACGACAATGTATTCGGGATTCCAAATATCTATTGCCTGCGTTGGAGGTACTCAACAGCGCCCGATAAGACGGGCCGCGGAGCGGTCCGTCTTATCGACCTGCATCAGCCGCCGCGCCAAGATGATCAAACAAAAAACGGACGGCTATTCGCGGTCGGGCTGTATGCTTTTGATAATAGAGAAGGCCCCCTTTTCTCCCGGCGGACCGATTCCGCTGCTATAATGGGAGAAGAGACAACCTTAACCTCAAACAAAGGAGGCCTTCTCATGCGATTTTACACCAAACAGCACAAATACTATTGCGGAATTGATCTGCACACCAACAAAATGTATCTGTGCATCCTCAATCAAGAGGGTGAGATCACCTTTCACCGCAACTTGAGAACTAATCCAGATGCTTTTCTCAGAGCAATTGAACCTTTTAGAGATGACATTGTCGTTTGCGCCGAGTGCATGTTTACCTGGTACTGGTTAGCAGATCTTTGCTGTAAGGAAAATATTCCATTTATCCTTGGCCACGCTCTGTATATGCGGGCAATTCACGGTGGCAAGAGTAAAAATGACAAAATAGATTCCAGAAAAATAGCGGCTCTGCTACGAGGCGGCCTGATTCCTATGGCCTATGTTTATCCCCAAAAAATGCGGGCCACTCGTGATCTGATGCGACGACGTAATCATCTTATGCGAAAGAGGGCTGAACTTTTTGCTCATATTCAGAATACTGCCAGCCAGTACAACCTGCAAACACCGCTGGGTAAGATAGCAATACCAAAAAACCGGGTAGATTTATTAGATCACTTTGATGATCCGGCTGTCAAACTTTCCATTGCTGCCAATCTTGAAATGATCGATACCTATGACCGGGTTCTTACAGGGCTGGAGCGAGACATCATCAAAAGTGCCAAGGATCATGATTCAACGACTTATGCCCTGCTCAAAACTATTCCCGGTGTCGGCAAAATCATTGCTTTGATTTTAATATACGAGATCGAAGATATCAAGCGATTTCCCAGAGTGCAGGATTTTGCCTCTTATTGCCGCCTGGTTAAATGTGCCAAAGAATCCAACGGTAAAAAGTATGGCTCTTCCGGCAAAAAGATTGGCAATGCCCATCTGCGCTGGGCGTTTTCAGAGGCAGCCCTGCTTTTTCTCAGATGCAATGGACCTGGCCGCAAATACATGCAGAAAATTACAAACAAGCATGGCAAAGGTAAAGCTCTTTCCATCTTATCCCATAAACTTGGTCGAGCTGTCTACTTCATGCTAAAAAATCGTCAGGGATTTGATATGACTAAATTTTTCACAGCTTGATTTGGAGAGGACGGATAGACTCGACGCCTAACTGGAGCCAATACTGTATAACGAGCATGCTACACCATTTAATAGGTGAAGAGACATCATGTTTTTTGAAAACATATTGATGGTGATATGTCGATTTCATGGCAGTTGCTACTTTTGATTAGTCATCCGTCCTGCTCCATTTTTTATAAGTGTTCTTTGGTAAGATTCTGCTCCTCCCCCGAACCCGGCACTAACTACAGCATGCTTTTGACATGACTTTACCTATTGATTGGGACGGCATGAGGGTACGAAATAGTTTCTAGGACGCAGAAAGATTAATATTTTCTGCAACTGCCGACAACTTACAATAAGGTCGAGAGCCCGCAAAAATTTGTCCGGGCTCCGACGAGCAATTTAAGAGCCCATTCTCGCCCGGATAAATTTTTGCTCTTTGCCGATATTTAAGTTGACCAGGTAGCTGATCCTCAATAAGTGTTTGGCGCAGGATTGCTGTCGTCGAATATGAAACCTAAGTCAGGACAAATATCAAAGACCATTCAGCCGGTTCCCGGCTGTAGAGTGATTATTTTTCACTTGCGGATACTTTTACCTATTGACAAACGGGGGCCTTCTAAGTGTTCGGCGATTTCTTGCCGATAAAGTTTAGTTGAGGAAAGGAAAATTGAATGGAGCCGTCCCATTTTTTCCTTTTTTAGTCCCTTTTTTTTACAGTTTACCGGAAAGGACATTTAGCAATT
>WTAT01000268.1 GCA_013139415.1 Desulforhopalus sp. | reverse complement strand
GAAGCTAGTGAGTAATTATGGCGTGATTAGTATTTAAGTGCTTGAAATTTTGGAAGGTGGTTCGAAGCTGTATCGTTTAAAGTTCACTATAAATGCACCTTTTCGGGGCGTTGTGCAAAAATACCCATAATCTGGATTTCCGAGGTTGTGGATTTATCTCGGCACAACTGGAAACATCTTGGACTGAGAAAGCCAGTGGAAACTGACGATTCAGTAGACATATAAAGCTGGCGTTGTACTCGATTTGATCTAGGTTCGACAACCTTAACCTCGTATTTTGAACCGGAGTCAGGCGGTCATCAGAAGTAGCTTAAGTGTTAATAGACGAAAGAATGTGGCTTTTTTGAATTCTAATCTATTTGTCAAAACCTACCGCCCTATTCCCTGTACCATTAATAGACAGTGAAAAATTTAACTAGTTTTTGCAAAGTCTAGGATTGAAAGATAACCTTCCCTGTCGTTTTCCAATTGTTGTGCAGTCAAGATTGAAATAATTAAAGAGCGGTGGGGTGATATATAACATTACAGAATACGCTTAAGCTGTTTTTCATTCATTTCGTATGTCTGATCACCAATTCTCTTTATCTGATCCTGATAATGGGACACGACAAGAAGGGTATGATTTGATTTGAGTTCCACAAGAAGATCCTCGATTTTTGCACAACTTTTGATGTCAAGGGAAGAGGTGGGTTCATCAAGCAGAAGAATCTCCGGGTTCAGCATGAGAGCACGTGCAATACACAATCTCTGTTGCTGTCCGCCTGAGAGGGTGCGGGCATCGTGATTTAAACGGTCTTTTACCTCATGAAAAAGGTGTACTTTTATCAACATTTCTTCAACCTTCGCTGCTGCATGCTCTTTACTTATCTTCCTTGTGAGTTGAAGTGGAAAAGTAATGTTTTTTAAAATAGTCATGGGGAGTGGATTAGGTGCCTGAAAAACCATTCCTACACGACGGCGCAGCTCATCAATAGAGAGGGTGGAGTTATAGATATCTTTTATCCCATCATTGAAGCGGATCATAACCTTTCCTTGAAAATCACCCTCTTCCCAGAGCCTGTTAAAGATCGATAAAAAAGTGGATTTCCCTGTACCGGAAGGTCCAGTTACAGCAATGACGGAATTTTCTGGCAGGGACAGGTCAATATTTTCAAGAACTGATCGTCCTTTATAGGAAAAACAGAGCTTTTCAGTCACTATTTTTGATTGTTTTTCCATTACATCACCTTTGTAGCTTCCATGAAAGGGTCTGTTTCAAAAGAAAAGCGGATATGAACAGGGTCGCACAGATTGTCAATAACAAGATTGCCGCTCCAAAGCCCATCTGTAATTCAGCAGGGTTGGTATACTGGGAAGATATATAATAAATATAAAAAGGTAAGGCTTCAAATTGTTCAAAGAGTGAGCGGGGAAGGCCTGCTGAGACAACAACACCAGTTAACATAATGACGGCAGTATCTTCTGCTGCACGGCCAATGGCAAGGATAATGCCACCAAGAATATCGGGTAATCGAGAAGGTAAAAGGACATAAAAGATATTTTGCAATTGTGTCGCCCCTATTGCAGGTGCGGTCTGACGCAGCGAGAGAGGAACGGATTCCAATGCCATTTGGGTGCTTCGGATAAGGTAGGGAAGTATTAAAAAACAAAGAGCCAGTGCGGATATCAAAAGACAGGGGCCGATTTTGCCAGGGAAAAAACGATGGAGGCCAATGGTGAGAGAAAATCCAGCAAGACCCACAACGATTGATGGCAATCCAGCAAGTACATCGAAAAGTACGCTTAGTATTTGTTTTGTTTTTCCCTGCCCATACTCTGCCATATAAATTCCCGCTGTAACCCCTACCGGAATGGCAATCCCAACGGCGATTAAAACCAGGGCGAGAGTGCCAATCATAGCTGGGAAGAGACCGTCAAAAACGGGTTTACGCATTAATAAACCATCCAAAGGTGGGACATCGCCAAAGAGTAGCTCACAGCCGATAGTATCTCCTCCCTTATATAGGAGATAACCAATGATATAGAAGAAGATCAAAAAGAGGAGCAGAAAGCCTGTCCAGGAAAATATAATAAGTCCGTATTCCAGTAATTTTTTCATCTTGCCACCCTTACCATTTTACTTGAAAGCAGACGCAGCAAAACAATCACAATGACTGTGAAAGTATAGAGTACCAGTCCGCAGGCAAAAATGGTTTTGAACTCCATGCTCGAGAAGTCAGCGGCAATCACCAGTGCGATGTGCGCAGTAAGTGTTCTGCCTGAGTCAGCTACGGTCTCAGGTGTGGCAATACTGTTACCTGCAACCATCAGGCTAATCAGGGTATCACCAACGGCTCTGCCAAACCCCATTATTATTCCAGCCAATATGGTTGGCCATGCCTGTGGTAATTGGAGGTAGAGCAGTTTTTGTGCAGGTGTTCCTCCCAGAGCGTCAACCGCAAGTCTATAACTTGGTTGCACATTGCGTATGCCATTTACAAAAAATACAATCATGGTAGGGGCGATTAACACCGCAAGCACAAGAGATGCTGTAAGGATACTCAGACCGGAACCTCCGGTAATATGTTCCCGCATAAATGGAACTAAAAGGAAAACAGCGACAAAACCGTAGATTACAGTGGGGATTCCTGCCATGAATCGAACCATTACCAATAGCGTTTTTCGTGTGGAAAAAGGGGCAAATGTGGTGACGACACAGGCTGTACCAAGGCTGATTGGCAGACTGAAACAGAGGGCGAGAAGAGCAATGGAGAAGCTTCCCACAACCATCGGATAAATACCGAAAATATCTTTTCCGGGCTGCCAATCAGCAACGAGGAGGGAGAAGAACTGGCCGCTTGATAATAGCGGCCAGCCAAGATAAAGCATCATGAGGAAAACAGCAATGGTTAGCAGGCCGCTACCAAAGGCTGCAGTTCTGAAAATATGAACAGATAAACGGTTGAAAACGAAACACCTCACTTTACTGAGATGAAACCTTTATCTACCGCAATTTTCTGCCCCATTGTACTCAGGAGAAAATCAAGGAACAATTTGGGAAGGCCAACTGGCTCACCCTTGGTTAGGGAGTACAATCCACGGGCAACTCCGAAACTACCATCTTTCACAGTGTCAAGCGTTGGAGTAACTCCATCGAGTGCAACCGGTGTAACCATTGAATTGATATGGCCTACGGAGACATAGCCAATACCATAAGGATCTCCTGCTATGGCAGTTTTCATTGCACCATTGGATACCACAATGTTTGCATTTTTTGAAACTTCAGCTTTTTTGAGAGCTTTTTTCCAGAAAACAGCCCGTGTACCGCTGGCTGCATCCCGGTCATACAAATTAATTTCTCGATCTTCACCACCAATTTCTTTCCATGATGTGATCTTGCCGGAAAAAATATCCTGAAGTTGTTGGGAGGAAAGTGAGGTAACACTGTTCTTGGGATTTACCACTGCTCCTACACCATCAACCGCCCATTTCACCATATGTAATCCATAGGTGGAGATTTCTTCATCCGTTGCTTTACGACCTGCGTTACCAATGTTGATAATCCCTTCACCAACTTGCTTGATCCCAACCCCAGAACCACCACCAGCGATGGTGATACGGATATCAGGGTGCTCAGTCATTATTATTTTGGCAGCTTCTTTCATCACCGGTATATGGGCTGTTCCACCCGCAATCTTGAGCACACCTTTATGTCCGGTAAATGGATCTAAATCGCTTGCAGGAACAATTGTTGTAGTAGAAAAAAACAGTACCAGGCCCAATAATATAATTTTTTTTAGATAGTGCATGGTCATCCTCTTGGAAAAATTCATTTAACGTATAGATAATTCATTTCAAAACATCCAATTAGCATATACCAATAACTAGTGCCAATAGGTAATAACTATCAATTAGCACTAATAAATAGAATTATCTGATAAGCTGTTGCGGTTTAGTGAATTATTGGAATTTCAGGTGGCTTAAAATGGGAAGTGTTTTGTTGATATTGTACACTGACAATACATGCTTTTGGGTGGTGTCCTACGACATTTTTTCCCTCAATGTACTTACCCAAAGAAGGTAAAGGTGTTAACTGCCAGGAGGCCGCTTTAAGGCCAGTATTGGTGCAAAACCTGCGAACAACCGGAGCACAGCGGCTACACCAAGGGCCATAGCTACCACCACAAAGCTATTGGATATGGCGACAACAGCGATAAATGTGGTGGCAGCTATGATTTTTACCTTGGGGGGGGGCCTCAGGTGTAAAGAGATTTGCCGTGGCTAAACGTTTCAACCATTATGGGCTATAATTTCCAGCCTTTTGCAGCTTGTCCATGTAAATCCACAAGACCGCACCAATTTCAACTCCTTTGTCGTTTCCTTGAGGATCTTTTAGCTTGTAATCAGCCTCATTCAAAGCAGCAAACCCCCACCAGCCTGTTGTTGGGCAGGTGAAGCTGAAAACACCATTGCCGTCGGCTTTGACCATCTGGGTAACATGGTAGTCACTGGGAGCTTTCAGTACTTTGCCCTCGTTGTATAGTTCCACCTCGACCTCAGCTCCAGGAACTGGCATTCCGTTCAGAAGGACTTGCCCTGTAAAACTGTTTCCAGCGTAGTTGCCGAACGGTCGGAGCATGGGAATGATTTCAGTCGGAAGACCAGCAGGTTCATCCCAACCTTCATCATCGCCATAGGCGGGAATAATTAGCTTGGTGTAGTGGATGATACTGAGATCTTCAGCCGGCTCCCAGTAAGGGTTTGGTTCCATAACGAATTGATATATTCCAGGGCGTGCGAAAGAAAAGTGCGATTTCCACCCATTGTGGACCATAAACGTTGTCGGTTGCAGGGTCGGAAGAAGATCCGTCGTTTTTCCTCCTACTGTCACCTTAAATTGTTTGGGCAGTTCTAAATCCATTCCAATGTTCTCAAAGGGGTGGGAAAAAGATAGTGTCAGATTTGTACTTTTGTTCTCTTGAGTGATGATGTTTTGCTCAGGTATAACCATACCGAAATGTGCCAGAGCCTGGTTAGCAATTGTACAGCAAAGGGTTGCGGACAAAAGAGCGATTTTAAATGTGTTGTTCATTGTCTTACTCTGTTTTTTTCTGAGTGATTGAAAATAGGCGGCGATTCCTGCAAGTCCGAATATATAGCCGCCATCTTTAGTGTCAGTTTTATCCGTTAAAAGTGGCTGGCAAGAGTGAGATCGTCATCATTCGATCGTAATTCAATTGTTTTAGGCAGATTGCCGTCACTATCCCTCGAACGAGGAGAACTGGTGGGTCCAGAACACCTTCTGAGATATGCATAAGTGTTTCTTTTCCTAAAGTTTTAGAGAGCGTAGGCCTAGATACTTCATCGTGTTATACTTACATACAGGCCAGTAACACAAAAATATAATTCGTGTCACTTTACTTTTGGCAGCCGTTTTAGTCAACGGCAAAATAACATTAATTTCAAATTAGTGTTATTTTTTGCTGTCCGATGCAAGCCAATTTTTGATATGCCCTGATCTATCTGTAGCACGGTGAATCAAAAAAACAACTGTATTGATAATACACAAATACCACAATGTGTGGTGACTGTTCTTTCATTGAAAATGTCTTGACTTCTCTGGACTGATATTGTTTTTTTTATATCTTGTTTCAGGTGCTTGGCAACAAGCTTAAAAGGGAACTCTGTGCAATTCGGGGACGGTGTCCTTGGCAATTATTCGTACTTTCGGAAATCATTGACATATTTGCATGCGCCTGCCAAGCTGGAATCATGATGAAAACGCTTGGAAATTTTGTTTTGTTCATTTGGTCGAAGTTCAAAATCACCTCGAATTTCGCTGCCGAGAACCTAGCGCTTCGTCAACAATTGGTCGTAATGAAACGGGTGAACAAGCGGCCGAAGATTCGAATGGTAGATCGACTCTTCTGGGTTGTGCTTTCCCGAATTTGGACTCCTTGGCGCAAACCTCTCGTCATTGTAAAGCCGGATACTGTTGTCCACTGGCATCGCAAGGGTTTCAAACTTTTCTGGAAATTCAAATCCAAAGGCCCGGGAAAGCCTGAACTTATCGCCCTGCGGGCGGGTTTTATTCCTTGCTATATTTCATTGTTTCCTGGTGGCAAGCAAGGCAGTGTAGGACAGGCATAAAGCCATCATAATAATAGCCATTAAACTTGGCTGAACCTATTTCCGCATCGATAATGGCCTCATTAACACTAATCTCAAACTGGCAAAGGGAACAACGGTAGTTGTATTCCTCTGGCGGTGGGCCGAACGGTATGTCCATTTCTCTCTTCAAACCACTTCTTAACTCCATACTTATCCTGCTTAATTTGTTCTTCCTCATCAAAGATGTATCCACACTTCGGATGCCAA
>WTAT01000498.1 GCA_013139415.1 Desulforhopalus sp. | reverse complement strand
CCAATCTCTAATTAGAATCCCGAGTACACAACATATTCTGTATATTCAGAAAGTTAATAGTTCTCATATCCATGTTGCAGCTAATTGGTATGAGAAATGCATTTTCAACGGTACGAAAACCTCTTCAGAAAAAAGGAGCACTATGAATTTAAAACTTCTACTCATTGTCATCCTCGCTGGGGCTATCTCTGCCGTTCATCTGTTCTATACCGGCACAAACAGTAGCTTTCATGTCCTACACCAGCAGCTTTTTTTTATACCAATAGTACTGGCAAGTTTCTGGTTCGGCATGCGTGTAGGTCTTGTTGCAGCGGTTATCATCAGTTTCCTTTACGGCCCTGCAATGGTTGTGCGGCACCACGAGGAAGGTACTCACTTGATAGTCTTGACCCAAGTGTCACTCTATCTTTTTATAGCCTTCCTGATGGGGTGGTTATCAGACAGACAACGCAAACAACAGAATCAGCTGCTTAAAGGTGAAAGAATCAGCACATTAGGCAAAGCAGCTTCCACACTAAGTTTTGAAGTTCGAGATATAGTGAAAGGCATTGAAGAGATCAACAGACGTTCAGGTGGATTGAAAAACGAATCTGAAAATGATGATTTTCTCGCTGAGATTGATCGGTTGAGAAGACTGCTTGATGCCTTGGGAAATTTTACCCCATCTCTAGACCATTCAGCCTTATCAACGGATCTCAACAGTATATTACAATGCAGCTCTTCACAATTTCGCGAAGAAGCTTCTCGTGAAAGGGTGAAGATAGTTGTCGATCCCGACAAATTGGGTTGCCCGTCAATGGTATCGCCTGAATCAATTTCCCGCATATTCGATTCTCTTGTCAGCAACGCATTAGATTTTTCAGAACAGGGCAAATCGATCATTCTTCGATCTGTTCGAGGTGGAAGGGTGTGTGCATTGGAAGTTGTTGATTCTGGTCCTGGAGTTGAAAAAGAGAATGAAAGTAAACTTTTCACAACTTTTTTTACTACAAAACCAGATGGGTACGGTCTTTCACTCTCGGCTGGAAGAAAGGTGTTACGAGATCTCGGTGGTGATTTGGTTTATGAGAAGCGCCAGCAAGGCGGGGCGATTTTCAGGATGATCATACCGCGGGAGACTCAGGACAAAAGTATTGAAGACTTCGCTACCTCAAGTTTAACCGATTAAATACCTTTAACAATACGTTACTGCAGTAATGGGACTGGAGGGTACCTTAAAAAATTAGATTTTTCAAAGTACCCTTAAATTGTAATTGGAAAAAGTGTTTATATTTTTTCTGATAGTATCATCCTGCAGATAAATGAACACAGTTGTTTACCAATAGACCTTGGCTATGTTCCTGGTAAATGAGGTTCAACACATAACCATCCTGTTTAGCTTGTGGCCGAACTGGAGAGGATTATTCAACATCTGGCCTTACCTTTTTCCTGTATCTGAAGCTTTTCATTGAGAGTGAATATGCGTGACAACCTACTCCTTAATGCTGAAAAGACATTTAAGGTTTCCAAACCTGCACTTGTCCTCTTGGTTGCCGCTGTAACTTTATCCGGAATTCTTGCTGTAGCGACTGTCAATAATATTGATCGAGGCCAAAAGCTAATGGAACTGTCCTTTCTTAGGCAAGGAACTACCATGATTCACTCGTTTGAAGCGGGGACGCGAACTTCAATGTTATTTCGCAGAGCCACGGGGCATAATCCCCTTGTGGACTTAACATCAGAAATTTTAAAAGATGGGGGCGTGGCGTACATCAGAATAATCGACGAACAGGATAATGTAATAGTCTCCCAGGGCACTATTCCTAAGGCCATGCTGAAAAATTATGATGATGTACAACATGTAGGCGATAACCCTGTTTCCATCATCAGCTGGCAGGATGGTATCTTTGAAGTGACCAAACAGTTCATTCCTGTAAAAGAATCTACAACAGGAATGACAATGATGGAGCAACGCTGGGAACAATGGAATCTGGCTCATAAACCCCATGGCAGAATGTTTATTTCCGTTGGTTTTTTTACAGATGAGTTTGAAGCTACAAGAAAAGAAGATATGTACCACACCATTTTCATGTTGGTGATGCTTCTCCTTCTGTGCTTTGCGGGTCTATATTTTCTCTTCCTTTATCAAAAAATACGGGTTACCCACGATACTTTACTCAATACAAGACTCTACGCTGATAATGTACTTGAAAGTATTCCTGACGGCCTGATAACTCTAGATCCTGATGGTAGAATCGTGTCCTGCAATAAAAATGCTGAGATCATATTAGGCAAATCGATGGAGGAAATTACCGAAAAACCAATCCTTGATGTCTTTCCTTCATGTCCCCCTGAAATTCTTAAATCAATGGAAAATCCAATAGAACTAAACGCAGTATGTCAACAAGCCAGCGGTGAGACAATACCTGTTAAAGTTGGCAGTGCACAGTTAATCGATCACCAGGATAATTGGATTGGTCGTATTCTGGTTCTAAGAGATATACGGGAAATACGCAAAATGGAGCTCCAACTTGAAAGGTCCAGGAGACTTGCGGCACTTGGGGGCATGGCTGCAGGGATAGCCCATGAAGTGCGCAACCCCCTTGGTACTTTGCGAGGTTTCGCTCATTTTTTTGGATCTGAAGATGGTGCCTCGGACGCTTGTAAAAAATATGCCAAATTTATGATAAGCGAAGTCGATAGATTGAATCAGCTGGTTTCCGAACTTCTACAATTTGGAGTTCCTCGGGAACTCAATTTTAGTAAGATTGATATCGATTTGATGTTGGAAAAAATCGTCACCCTGCTTGATAATGATTTTTTAGAAAATAATATCCGTTTTTCGTATCTCAAAGAAAAGAATGTTTCTCTTTATGGAGATTCAGACCTGTTATTACAAGTTATAGTCAATTTACTGAAAAATAGTATCAAAGCTACCCCGGAAGGAGGGGAAATTTCACTGGGTTTTTTGGAGTCAAACACCGCATGTCGTATACGTGTCGAGGATTCGGGTGAAGGGATGGCAGCAGAGGCACAGAGCAAGATGTTTGACCCCTTTTTCTCTGCCAGCAAGGATGGTACAGGGTTGGGGCTGGCAGTGTGTCACCAGATAGTGGAGCAACATCATGGCCATTTTGAGGTAACATCACGAATAGGACAGGGCACAACAGTAGATATCGTGCTCCCTCAGGAGGAGAAACATTATGCCTAAAAAGCTGGTGAAAAAGCATGAAATTTTACTTGTAGATGACGATATTGGCCACAGAACCATGCTCAAGCTGAATTTAGAAACCTTAGGTTATTCTGTTATTGAAAAGAGTGATGGGGATGAAGTTCTCGATGCTGTCCGAAAATCGATGGTTGACCTTATCCTGCTTGATCTGAAAATGAAAAGGATGGGAGGGCAGGAAACACTTGAGGCCCTGGCACTAGCTGGTATCTCTATCCCCACTATTGTCATAACTGCGTTCTCCTCGATTGAGAGTGTTGTAGAAGCTATGAAAAAAGGTGCCTACGATTACATTACTAAACCAATCGATATCGATAATCTTGCCCATGTATTATCACGCGCTCTCGACCATAAGTCGCTCCAGTCAGAAAACGCTCAGTTAAAAAGCCGTCTGTCAGAAAAATACAGTTTCGGCAATATCATCGGTGCCAGTCCGGTAATGCAGGACCTGTTTGGTACATTATCGCTGGTATCGGAGACTGATGCGACGGTACTCATTCGTGGTGAATCCGGTACGGGCAAGGAACTTGTTGCCAATGGCCTGCATGAAAATAGCCAGCGAAGAAATGGACCTTTCATAAAAGTGAACTGTTCTGCGCTTCATGAAAGTTTACTCGAGAGTGAATTGTTCGGTCATGAAGCAGGAGCGTTCACGGGTGCAACATCCAGGAGAAAAGGGCGGTTCGAACTTGCTCACCAAGGCACGCTTTTTCTCGATGAAATTGGCGACATGAGTCTGACAACCCAGGCGAAGATTTTACGCGTACTGCAGGAAGGAGAATTTGAAAGACTGGGTGGTAGTGAAACGATTAAAGTTGACGTGAGGCTTCTGGCTGCTACACATAGAGATCTTGATGTCATGATCAAACAGGAAACGTTTAGACAGGATCTATATTACCGATTGGCCGTGGTGCCGATTGAACTCCCCCCTCTAAGAGAACGTCAAGGAGATATTGCCGAACTTGCCCATCACTTTCTAGCACGCTATACCAAGAAAAATAAAAAGGTTATTAAGGGAGTTCACCCTGAGACATTGAGTCTACTCATACAGTATGACTGGCCCGGTAATATACGGGAACTTGAAAACACCATTGAGCGCGCTGTCATCCTTTGTCTTGGTGAACAGATTACTCCCCATGAACTTCCACCACAGTTTTTTCCTGAAGCAGTCCGTAGCGGTACAGCCAAATTGACTCCATCGACTGATGACTTTACCTTGCGTGACATGGAGCGGGAAGTGATCAAGGCAACCCTTGAGAAAACTGGCAATAACAAGAGCCTTACTGCCAAAAAACTCGGTATTGCCCGCCAAACCCTGTTGAATAAGATTAAAGAATTTAAACTTGCTTAACCCGGGGTGATAAAATCCGCTATGTTATAGCATAATTGCCTGCATTTTCTTGTACCAATTTAACAGATGGCTCTAATCCCTCCCTTTTCCCCAGTCGAATTGAAGGATCAGCTTTTTTGGATACCACTGTCTTCATTATGGATAAAGGATCCGCCCAGATTTTGGGCAATTTCTTTCCTGCCGCAATGAGGGAAACGTCCAAATTGTGTACACCTTCTTTCCTTCCTTGATATTCGCGCTGATGAAATCAGCCAAATTTCCGCTATTGAAACTATATAAGCGTGCAATTAAAGCCATACAAAAAAGAGCAGTACCAGGCACAATCCTTTCTTGTGACGATAGCAGGAAACGAGGCGGTTGAAAAACGTAGGCAAAGAAAAGGGATGTTACAGATGAAAGGTAGATATTAAGTCTGACTCAATATGTCTTCCCCAAGAATCCTTATTTCGAAAGCGACTCAATAAGAAGCTTATTGTATAATTTTTGGACGATACAACAACATCCAATAAGAGAAAAAGCAATTCTCATAAACAATCAACATATATTTCACTGTCAATCCAATACATTAAGCATACCTTTGCGAGTCTGGCCTAGTTTATGCATTTACAATTATAACACAGCCCACAAAAGGTAACAGATGGGAATAAGGGTGCACTGTAGACCCAGACAGCTCCAAGTTTGAGCAATAGTATGCCCCGCCTGTCTTCTCCACTCTCACCAGATAATATTTTAAAAACAGGAGCTAACATGAAAACCTTATTAACATCAATTGTATTAGCCGGCATAACCTTATTTGCAATTACATTGAGTATTGCACAATCAAACGCTGCCCCTACTCCTGAAATGCACATGCATAACAACATGACGATGGGAGCATCAATGAACCATGAAAACATGGAGGGCATGGGGCAATTGATGATGAAAATGGGTAACACTCTTGAAAAGCATCAAATGACAGATGAACAACGTAGTGAGTGTGCTAGGTTTATGAGTAGACTAGGAAGAATAATGATGAGTTGTGCAGGTGATGTTGAATTGAAAGCTACTGATAAGCACAAGGATGATATAGAGGAAATCACCAAAGAATGGAATTATTTCGAAAGGGGGAACTTCGAAGAGCATTAAATGAAATAATTCCAAACTGACCTGACAGTTACCATTTTTTACCCAGGGGACTGTCAGGTTAAATTGAGTTCAATTCTTTATGGAGTAATCCAGGCAAGATTTGATAGTATAAATTTTCCACTTTCGCTTTGCCCTGATTGAGATAAATCTAAAAAGAGTGAAGACAAGATCTTTTAAATTTTCTCTGGTCTGCAAGATAGTGCCCCATCAGGGACACGGCTGTACACTATCTCATCTTTTTCGTTAGCCGCCTGAAAGTGTAGCGATATCTATTCACGAAATGCTGCAAAACGCCTCGTCTTGTTGCACATTCTTCCTGGGAAGAATAAGCATATTCAATTAACGACAGGATAATATTTTTCCTGAACATTTCGACCTTGATCAGGTCCAAATATCACAATCGAAATGGAGCACCATGGCACTTCCGAAAATTCAAGAATATTTCTGGGAATAATTTTGAATTTACAAAAGTGGAAAAATGCTCCCTTTTTGGCAAGTTTATTAGGTGTGATCACTTATGAACTGCTCAGGAATAGTCTTAACAATAGTCTTAACCTATAGGGTGTGCATTCCTACCGAGGCTTGCCAAAGAACATCTTTTCCTGATGAAATACTGATAGAATCAAAAGTCATAAGAGATATCTTGACATTCAACATATGAGAAGGGTGACGTGCCAGACGATTCCCTTGAGCCTAACTGCTTGAGATAGGCCAATCATCCCCACGCCCCCTATACGCCACTTTTGATGATTCGAGCTAAATTGTCAGTGTCTAACTGACCTTGTCCTCGAGTTCTTCTGCTGTATCCAAATAATGATTTGTAGCGAAAAATGAGAATGATAACAACTGTAGCCGGTACACCGTGATTTATGCCAGAGGGCGGACAACAAAGCTTTTTATCTCAATAACCAGGGGGGTTAGCTCCCTGTCGACACATAAGAACCGCGCTGAGCCAAGGGGATAGGCATTGACTTAATTGGCTTCCTGTGTTTATATCAAGCGTTCCGTTCGTGGAATGGTCATTGAAATGGTCATTCAATTATTTGATAATTTAATACCTTTTCACACTCACTTTTTGCGCTAGCCCCATCTATTCGTTTTTGTGCCATTCAGCTTTTTCGCCTGAGCCAATCGGCAGAAAATAAAGCGACATTCTCAAGCTGTACCACCCCAATCTGCACTGTGCAGTGTTGTATAATCATCTTAGGGGTATGGTCCGGCTACAATTCAGGAGGAGTCAAAATTTGAAGAAGAGGACTGTTTATTCCGACCTCGTAAATGAACCAGTCAGGACAGCGCTGCTGCTAGCTGCCGGTACCGGCAGCCGTCTTGCGCCCTTGACTGACATAACACCCAAATGCCTTGTTCCGGTCAATGATATTTCTATTTTAGAAAGGTTGGTTTGCTCTCTCCAGGAGCACAATTTCAACCGCCTTGTCGTAGTCATCGGACATCATGGTGATTGTATTCGTGATTACCTTGGAACTCGAAAAAGAGGGATGGATATCACATATATCACAAGCCCTTTGTACAAAACAACAAACAACATCTACTCCCTATGGCTTGCAAGAGAGGTGATAGATGAACCATTTTTATTGATTGAGAGTGATCTTGTTTTCGATGCAGACATGCTGACGGATATGCTCTACCCAGATCGGGCAGCAGTTGCCAAAATTAAACCCTGGATGAACGGCACCACTGTAACGGTTAATAGTCATAGGGAAATCGATGCATTTCATTGCGGTACTCATCCACCTGATGAGAAACATTTTAAAACCCAGCACCCACTCGCCATTGCCTAAACCAGATGTCGGTAACCCCGCTGCACCGGTCTGATCGGAAAATGTTTCATCCCCGTTGTTCTGCCAAAGGTTCGCACTTCCCGAACTGCCGTCCGGATGAACAAAATCCAGCCACCCGTCTCCATCGTAATCCAGCCAGCCGGCACCCTCCGGATTAGCGTTTGCCAAAGTTGAGCTTGCCGTAATATCGGTGAAGGTCGGCACCGTGTCATTGCGGTGCAACTTGGTGTAAGTTGTAAAAGCCACATCCCTTTTGTCGTCGTTGTTAAAATCACCAAAAACAATAGATCTGTCATAGGATAG
>WTAT01000543.1 GCA_013139415.1 Desulforhopalus sp. | reverse complement strand
GGCCAAACCGGTTTCCGGGGCCACAAATGCTGACCAATCTCTTGTTATATATCCCCTGCCGAAGGTGCCGTTTCTTATCAACTACTGGAAGCCGGAAGATGATTTTGTGTCCAAGCTCAACATTCTTTTTGACCGTTCAGCGGAAGACAACATTAACATGCAGTCAATTTACCTTTTGGGCCGGGGCATTGTTGAAATGTTCCGACAGCTCATAGTTAAACACAGCAAGGATGGGAAGCTGTTCTAAATCGTTTAGACAATATTCTCCAGCCGTCTCAGTCATAAATGAATGATTGATATTTTTCTCCATTTTTTCTACACTGAAGACAGTTTGTATGAACTTAATTCCCCCGCGAACAGAGGATCCTTGCCATGTATGGTATTGAAGCAATTAACGCGGTAAATGGGTGGGCCATGGCCGCTGTCGGCGCTTTGATAGTGTTCTCTGGTCTTGTCATGTTGTCTTTTATTATCTCGCAGCTTCACAAGTTTGTGCCTTTGCTGGAAAAAATAGGTAAAAAGGCAGCCAAACCCGAAGCCCCGCCACCAACAGAGACTTTGCCTGTTGAGAAATGCCCCACAGATCTCAAGGTCCAGGCAACCCTGTTCGAACCACTGATCGAGAAGCTTGGTTCCAATTTTCCCCTGGCCGAACTCTATTCACAGGCAAAAGAACAAAATATCCCTCACCCCCATTTAAGCCTGTCCGCTTTCAGGCAAGCCGGCATTCTTGTTCCCCTTGGAGATGGCATCTTTACCTGGGACAAAGAACAATTAACCACAGTGTGCAAAAAAGGCTGACCAGCTATGGATCTATTAATAAAATTCCTGTCGAATACCGGATTTGCCCTGGCTGATCCCCGGCATGTGGTGATGTTATGTGTCGGAATCCTCTTTATCTATCTTTCGATTGCCAAAAAATATGAGCCCCTTCTGCTCCTGCCCATCGGCTTCGGAATTATTGT
Organism: Desulforhopalus sp.; assembly: GCA_013139415.1. GTDB lineage: Bacteria > Desulfobacterota > Desulfobulbia > Desulfobulbales > Desulfocapsaceae > Desulforhopalus_A. The sequence goes on along the minus strand of WTAT01000543.1, from coordinate 2,041 downwards.
CGGCAACATCCCCTTTTTCAAAGGATTCGGCCTTGGTATATACGAAAATAACAGCGTACTCCACTATCTCTATTTTGGCGTGACATCAGGGCTCTACCCGTCAATTGTCTTTTTGGGATTAGGGGCGATGACTGATTTCTCGTCTCTTCTCGCCCGGCCCAAACTGATGCTGCTCGGCGCAGCAGCCCAGTTGGGCATATTCGTCACGCTGCTGGGTGCCCTTGCCTTGGGCTTTCTTCCTGCTGAAGCATCATCGATTGCGATCATCGGCGGTGCTGATGGCCCAACATCGATATTCCTGACCGCCAAACTTGCGCCCCACCTCATTGGACCTGTTGCCATAGCAGCATATTCCTACATGGCGTTGATCCCGATTATTCAACCGCCAATCATGAAACTATTCACCTCACGCCAGGAGCGACTGATAAAAATGCCCGAACCGAGGGTGCCATGTCGGAAAGAACGCCTTATTTTTCCCGTGGTGGGAACTCTGCTCTGCTGTTTCCTGGCACCTGCCTCAATTCCACTCTTGGGACCGTTCTTTTTCGGCAATATCATGAAGGAAAGTGCTGTTGTTGAACGGCTTGCCAATACCGCACGTACGACCATCATTGACACCGCAACCATCTTTTTAGGATTTACAGTGGGTGCCAGCACCCAGGGAGATGTGTTTTTAACGCCACAATCGGTCATGATTTTTTGTCTCGGTGCGGTTGCCTTCAGTTTTGCCACGGCCTCAGGAGTCCTTTTTGCCAAATTCATGAACCTCTTTCTGAAAGAAAAAATCAACCCCCTCCTTGGTGCCGCCGGTGTTTCAGCCGTGCCGGGATCCGCCAGGGAAGTGCACCTGATGGGGCTCAAGGAAGATCCGACCAATTACCTCCTCATGCCTGCCATGGCATGTAATTCTTCCGGAGTAATCGGCTCTGCCATCGCCGCCGGTGTTCTATGGAGTTTGAATATGTAGAGTTACCAAGTGGTTTTTACGTGGGGATACTGGGAAATGAGTCTGTCTTTTGTCAGGATGACACCATTCTCTTCCCGTGCTGTTGCCACAATAATCTGATCCGCTGGGTCCTGGTGAAATGTCCCAGGAAGAACTGTTGATTGATACGATATGCGGGGTGTTAACTGAACAAGGCGCAATTTAGGAATATCCAGTGCCTCTTTGATCCAATCTTCAGCAGCACAAGAGAGACCTATTTTCTCTTTTTCAAGTAATTTACAAAATTCCCAGACAGAAATTGCCGACAGCAACAGTTCATCATAGCCGTCAGAATCTCGAATTACCTGAATAACCTCTTTTGAAAGACGATCAGGTTCGGCATTCCACCAGATCCAAGTATGGGTATCAAGCAGGTATTTCATCAATATCTCCTGCAGCTTCCCAGATCTCAGGCCCAAGGGGAGTTATGACATCCTTCTCAAAGGTTATCGTGCCTGCGAGCTTGCCCGGCTCTGTCTTTTTTCCCGGCTCCTGGTAGGAAATTACCCTGGCCACCGGCTTACCTCTCTTGGTCACAATTACCTGCTCACCAGACTCGGCGACAGTTTTCAGGACGGAAAGCGCATGGGTTTTAAATTCACTCACAGATAAAGTTTTCATAGTTTCTACTCCATAGTCTTTTTAAATTACTATAGTCAACCAAACAGGTAAAATCAAGCAGTGGTCATAAAAAAAGCCCTGCCGGAAAGGCAGGGCTTTATAAAAGCATCTATGAACCGGTGCTGTGAGTTTGCACCTACCAAGTCGGAGGTTTAACAAGGCCACCTTTTGACGAGATCGATACTAGCATCGATCTCTTAAATGCAGGTACACTGAATAATCACTCGACACATAAAGCGAATAATGGCACAACATGAAAAGCGAACATAGAGACAAGCATCATGGCCAAGCCATCAAAAAAACTGGCAGCTTCAGGAGAAGGGCGTGGTTGCCATACGATCAGCAGATTTGTCGCGTACCCATAGAGAACGCCTTTCGCAGAATGGCTTCCTGGCAGAAGTGATCAAAGGCTGGTATGTGTCGTCACGCCCAGAA
>WTAT01000071.1 GCA_013139415.1 Desulforhopalus sp. | reverse complement strand
AGGAGCAATTTCTGATGTCCGGTTTGGCTGTTTTTATACATTTAAAGTCTTCACAGGTATTTACCTGCCTTGGGAGGCTTTTGTGTTTTGTAGGCAGAAGAAACAGCAAACCCTCCATAAAGATCATCCCATTCCTGATAATTCTACTGCTGTTAAGCATCACGCTGTCAGCCTGGGCTGAAGAGAGTTCAAGGATTCAGTTGACCCCGGCAGAAAAAGCCTGGCTGACGGCGCACCCGGAAGTAGTACTGGGAGCCCCTACCGACTATCCGCCCATGGTGATCAAGAGAAAGGATGGCACCCATGTCGGTGTGCTGGTGGATTTTTTTGAAGAGACAAGCAAAGTCCTCAATCACAGGATAAGCCTCCACATTGAAGACTCATGGGCCGACATTCAGGAAAAGGCCCAAAACAGGGAGCTCGACGGTTTGGCCTTTGGCGGAAAGGATCCGAGCCGGGCTGCTCTTTACAATCCAACCAATGTCCTCATGCATACCTATTTTTCTGTTTTTGCACGTTCCAAAAATGAGTTTCAACTGAAGCGCTTCTTAGACCTGAAGGGTATGCGCATCGGATACAAAAAGGCCGCACGCCCGACAAGATCCCTGCTGGAAAAGCTTCCTTCGGCCATTCTGAAACCTTATGAGAGCCATGAGACCATGACCCAGGCCCTCTTGCAAAATGAGATCGACGTTATTGTCGCCTGGATCAGCTATGATCACTGGCGCAAAGAGAGACTGCAGGGAACGATCGATAACATCCTGCTGATTGACGAATACCCCATTGAAATGGTTTCTCATATCCGCAAAGACTGGCCGGAGCTCGTCTCGATTTTGAATAAGGCCCTTCTTGCCTTGAAGAAGGATGAGGTGCCCCGGATTACGAACAAATGGTTCGGTGAATGGCCTAATCGAGCTTTACGCGAGCATGAGTCACAACAACTCGCCATAATTTTGCCCCCGCAAGAACAATCCTGGTTAAAAGAGCATCCGGAAATTACTGTGGGAATTTCGTCATCTTACCCCCCCCACGTGATCAAGAACACTGACGGTACATATACTGGCGTGAACATCGATTTCTATAAACAGATCAGCCAGGTCCTCAATACTAAATTTAAACTGCATGTCGAAGATGTGTGGAGCAATGTTCAGAAAAAAGCGGAAAACCGGGAAATCGACGGTCTGACCATTGTCGGAAGGGACCCGAACCGGGATCTTCACTACAATGCAACCGATATCATCTACCCCTCCTACTTTTCTGTTTTTGCCGATTCCAGAGAAGATTTTCAAATAAAAAGATTCTCAGATCTGGATGGCATGCGCATTGGATACAAAAGAGGCGCTCGCCCGGCGAGAACCCGGCTGGAAAAACTTCCTTCGGCCATTATCAAACCTTATGACGATCATGAGTCCATGACCCAGGCCCTGCTCACTAATGAGATCGACGTAATTGTTGCCTGGATGAGCTATGATCATTGGCGCAAAAAGACATTGCAGGGAACGATTGACAAGATTTATCTAATCAAAGAGTTTCCCCTTGAAATGGTCGGTTACTTCCGTAAAGATTGGCCGCAATTGATCCCGATTGTCAACAAGGCCATTGCTGTCCTCCAGAAGAATGAACTTCCTCGCATCATTGACAAATGGTTCGGCGAATGGCCACATAAATCTGAAGTTTCAGCTATTCATTTGACCTCGGAGGAGAAGGCCTGGCTGGCGCAAAAGAATACCGTTCGCATCCGTGTGAGCGATGCACCTCCGTGGGAAATCAACACGCCCGAACCCCAAGGTATGTCTGTCGATTATTTAACTATCATCGGGAAAGAATTCGGGATTGATTTCAAATTCCTTCCGGGTACAGGTGCATGGATTGACGGTTTCAACGACATGGCTGGGGAACATCTTCAGTATGACCTTCTGCCAGCGGCTAATCGCACCGAGGAGCGCCTGGAACACCTTGCCATGAGTGTCAACTACCTTCATTCGCCATGGGTTGTTTTTACACGGAATGAAACGTCAGACATCTATAGTTTTGATGACTTGCGAGGGAGAAAAGTCGCTGTTGAGCACGGTTACGTCATGGTGGAAAAACTGGAAAAGACTGTACCGGAAATCGAACTGGTCAAAAGTGATAGCACGGAAAAAGCTCTCATTGCCCTCTCCACCAGAAAAGCGGATGCCTATATCGGCAATCTCATTGTTACCAGTTATCTGCTCCAACGGAACGGTATTAGCAATCTCAAAGTGTCCGGTACCACACCTTATGGAGATCACAGTCAGGCCATGGCAACCCGGAAAGAATGGGCGCCATTGATCACGATTATCAACAAGGGACTAAAAAACATTCCTGAGGAAGATAAAACAAGTATCAGGAATAAATACCTTTCAATACGCTATGAGCACGGCATCACCATAGCGGATGTTATGAAATGGATTCTCATTGTCACCGGTTCAACTGCCGGAATCGTGCTGTTTTTTGTAATCTGGAACAAGCAGCTCAGCAGCAAGGTAAAAGAACGGACGAACCAGCTCATGGAAACTGAGTCGCGTTTCCGCGCCACCTTTGAACAGGCCGCGGTCGGCGTCGCTCACGTATCAATGGAGGGAAGATTTCTGCGAGTTAACGAGAAGTTCTGCGATATTATCGGTTACTCGGAAGAGGAGATGTTTGGGCTGACCTTTCAGGATATCACCCACCCTGATGACTTAGAATTGGATCTCAGTAATGTAGAGCAAGTTTTGAAAGGTGAAAGAGAAAACTTCTCCTTGGATAAAAGGTATTTTCGCAAGGACGGTTCAGTCATCTGGGTCAACCTGACAGTTTCCCTGCTGATTGATAGAGGGGGCAATCCGAAATATTTTGTCTCGGTTATCAAGGATATTTCCGAGCGCAAGCAGGCGGAAGAAAACCTCTCTAATAGCGAATCAAAATACCGCGGCCTGGTTGATAATTCCATCGTCGGGGTCTTCAACACCAATGTCAAAGGTGAATTCCTTTTTATCAATAAAGCCATGGTGGAGATGTACGATTTTGACAGCCCTGAACATATGCTGGCTGAAGGGAGTCTTTCCCGCTGGGCTGATCAAAAGCAGCGAGAACAAATGCTGTCTGCACTTAAACAACACGGCAGCGTGACTAATTTTGAAGCGGAATCCATTACCAATACAGGTCGACATATCTACGTTCTTTTCTCTGCGAAAATACTTGGAGAGAATATCTTCGGCATGGTGATGGATATAAGCGAGCGTAAGGAGGCCGAGGAAGCGCTGAAAATCAGTAAAAGCAATCTTATAAAAGCGCAAGAGGTCGGTCGTATTGGCAGCTGGAACCTTGACCTGCTTGAAAACCGTCTTGTTTGGTCT
>WTAT01000001.1 GCA_013139415.1 Desulforhopalus sp. | reverse complement strand
TATTGCAGTGAAAGAGAACACAGGTTGCTTGAGACGTTCTTAACAGATAATGACATGATAACAAGACTCAACATTCTCTGGGCCGCCAAGGAGGCTGCAAAAAAAGCTTTGAGTTATTGGCAGATGCCAGGTTTTCTTGATCTCGAGCTACAGGAGCTAAAAAGGTTCACGAACTGCATTACTCTTTCTTTGCGGATCCCCCATGCCAAGAGCAACCAAATGCCGAAAGAAGCAACAGTAGCGGCCGGTATGTTTGGTGATTACGCCCTGGCCATTTGTCTTATCAATGAGGTTCACAAAGATGCCGGAACTACCTGAAGTTGAAGTTATCTGCCGAGGCATCCGTCCCTTCCTGATCGGCCGTACGGTTACTGCCATACAATTTAGCGGCAAAAGGCTGCGTCAACCAATCCCGATGGAAACCATGCAGCGGGAAATAATCAACCAAAAAATTACAGCGGTTGAGCGTAGAGCGAAATACCTGCAAATCAGCCTCCATACTGGAGCAATGCTCATCATCCACCTGGGAATGACAGGGAACCTGGGAATATTTTCGCCCTCTGCAACTCTTGCAAAACATGACCATGTGCAGTGGTCCCTCGACAATGGCACCGAACTTCGCTATAACGACATCCGCCGATTCGGCTCCATCCAGCTCCTCTCCTTTCATGAGGTTGTTACGAGTGAGGAAACAATCTTCAAGACAACCGGCCCTGAGCCTTTCAGTGATGAGTTTTCAGCAGAATACCTGCAGAGACTCGCCAAAAGCAAGAACCTTGCGGTAAAACTGTTTATCATGACTAATAAGATTGTCGCAGGAATAGGAAACATTTACGCGAACGAGAGCCTTTTTGCTGCGGGAATACAACCTGCAAGAAAGGTACAGACGCTCACTCGAAAGGAATGGACCAGCTTAGTGATCGAAATTCGAAGGGTTCTTGGCAATGCGATAAAATGTGGTGGATCGACCATTAGCGATTTCCTCAATGCCAATCAGGAAAAGGGATATTTCCAGATTAATTTCAAGGTCTACGGCAGAGAAGGCGAAACTTGCACCCTCTGTTCCGCCAAAATTGAGAAACAGAAAATTGGAGGCAGGGCCAGCTTTTACTGCCCGAACTGCCAGAAGTAAGCAACTTTTCTGTTGCCCTTTTCACAGTCTGGCAGACAGATCGACGGTGAGATAAACCTCAACTAGTTCACCTTCGCAATAATGTGCTTGTCCAGATGACAGAAGGATGAAGCAATTGCCCACCTCAAGCCGCCCGGCAAAACGAACAAAACACCTCCCCTCCTCTATCGTCAGCACTCCGTCCTTTAGTCGCAGTACATCATTTCGTTTTATTTTTACCTGATGCTGCAAATGCGCCTGCACCTTTTTGGGCAATGCACCTCTCACACCCTGCATTGCCAGAAGCGCCGGGCCTACCAACACATTCAAGAGGGTTCGAACAGCATTGGGCGGACCTGGCAGGCCGAAAAAAAGAGTGTGCCCCAAGATCCCAAAAAGAATGGATTTCCCAGGCCGCATAGCAATCGCATTAAAGATAACCTTTCCGCCAGCCTCAACAAATGCCCTTTCGACCAGATCATATTTTCCCGGCCCCATCCCTCCGGTTGTAATCATTACATCCAGTCCATCTATGCTAACTTTTGAAAAAAGATTCAGCAGCTCCTGCTGACTATCTTCCATGATGCCAAAATTCAACGGGCAGGCACCAACTGAAGAAAGCAGTCCCTCTAAGAGAAATGAATTCGACGAAAATTTCCGGCCGCCCCCAAGCTCTTCTGGTTCAGCAGTAAGTTCACTTCCGGTACAAACATAGCCAACCAAAGGTCTGGTAGTGACCGCAACAGAATGCATCCCACATGAAGACAAAAGAGCAAGATGTCCAGCCTGTATCAGCACTTCAGCGCTCACCAACCATTCTCCCTGCGCAATTCCACTTCCAACTTTTCGTATAAATGTTTCTGTTGATTGCAAGAGATTCTCTGGGACAATGACTTCACCATTTCGTTCAACACAATTTTCATAAGGCACAACCCGTGCCCCCCCTTTCGGCACACATCCCCCTGTCATAATTTTACAGGCAGTTCCCGACGCCAATGTTTTCAGATATGGTTTCCCAGCAGGGATCTCATCGACAATTTCAAACCGGTTTGTTTTTTCATCGAAACCAAGATGTAGAGCGACTACATACCCATCACGTGTTGACTCATCAAAAGACGGCTGAGGTGCCACTGCTACAACATCTTTGAAAACAATCCGTTGTTGTGCCTCTTTCAATAGGACTATTTCAGCAGGTAACTTTTGTATTTTTGTTAAAATGGCTTGCTGGGCTCCTTGGAGACTACAGCACTTTTTACCGTTTTTACCCATATTGTCATCCTTAGAGATAAAAGTGACCAACTATTGTACTCTAACAACAGGCGTCTTTGTATTGCACATATTCTCAGACTAGCATACCAAAACTACTTACGATGTAGGGCTATCTTTTTCCAGATAAATTAAAAAGTGAAGAACAAGGATACATAATGGGCGAATTCTTTTTGAAATATCGGTGGCGGATTTTTCTGCTCCTGGTATTTCCCTGGTTTTTTTTCGGAGGACCGGAGTACGAAAGTTCGCGGATGTTTAAGGAAACGTGGAACCTTGGTCATATTTTATTTTTTGCTGT
>WTAT01000523.1 GCA_013139415.1 Desulforhopalus sp. | reverse complement strand
GGCGTTCGACGAATTCAGAGCCGTCTCAGAGCTGGCGGACTTTCCTGAAAAATCATGCGGGCAAGTGTTCGATTGACTTTTTCACTGTTCCGACAGCCACCTTCAACATCTTGTTCGTTCTGGTGATTCTGCGCAACTGCCGTCGTAAGGTCGTCCATTTCAATGTGACCTCAAATCCGAGTGCCCAATGGACAGCCCAACAGGTCGTGGAAGCCTTCCCCTGGGATACGGCACCAAAATATTTGATGCGGGATCGGGACTCGATCTATGGCGTTTTCTTTCGCAATCGAGTGAAAAACATGGGTATCAAAGAAGTGATCTCGGCCCCGCGCAGCCCTTGGCAAAATCCTTTTATTGAAAGGATGATCGGTTCAATCAGGCGAGAGTGCACGGACCGTGTCATCGTCTTGAGTGAAGCTCACCTGACAAGCGTTCTTTGTTCGTATTTCGAATATTATCATAACGACAGAACGCATTTGAGCCTTGGCAAAGATACACCCAACGGCCGGCCGGTCCAACCCAGACCTGCCGGAAAAGGCAAGATCTTCGATATTCCGCGCATCGGTGGACTACATCATCGATATGAATGGAAGAAAGCGGCCTGAAAATTCAAATCGTTCTGATATCAAAAGCATCGAACGGTCTTTTTTGCTGATCTGCGCCCGGAATCGATCTCAATCAAAGATGTCACATTGAATTCGTCTTTTCCAATGCATCTGACAGCGGATGTTTGCATTCAACCTATACACAGATGAGAATATTTTTCGACAAATTTGCCACGGATTCATTTTTGCGAAGGACAGGTCAGAAACGAAACGCACGACCGCCGATCCTCACGCTGCTTGAGTGAACAAAATCACGAAAGAAGTTGCAAACTTCCCCCGGTTTTTTTCGCTCTCCTTCCTTGCCTGCCATTGAGTCACCTCCACGGAAATGAAAATATCATAGCAAAAGCTGGCAAGGCTGCCAATGGCCGAGTCAAGTTTGCGACAGAACCAAATTTAAAACCCTTCATCGATTATTTTCTAAGACAACTCAAATAAAATAGTTGCCTTCTACTTCCTTTGATGGTTTGCATAATAATAGGTTATCAAGTGGAAATTTTTTACACGAAATCTGATTCTCAATCAATAAATGATCAAAATCTTCTAGTTCACCATAACATACTGGAAACTATACAATATTTATTAAGAGGCTGCCATGGTCAAAGTTGAATATCAAGATTATGTAAAGGCAATATCCACCCTTATTCCGGAAGAACGAATCTTTACCGATACGCTTCACCGCTTGGCCTATGGCACGGACGGTGGCTTTTACCGGTTGGAACCACAGGTCGTAGTACGAGTTTCAAATGAAAAGGAAATGCAGCTTTGTCTGCGCGAAGCATCGTCCCGAAAACTCCCGGTAACCTTCAAAGCAGCTGGCACCTCTCTTTCCGGCCAAACCATCTCCGATTCTATTTTGCTCATGGCCAATGAAGGGTGGGAAGAGTACGAAGTATTGGACGAGGGACAAAAAATCCGTCTGCAACCGGGAATTATAGGGGCAAAGGTTAACCGCATTCTGGCCCCGTATGATCGCAAATTTGGTCCGGATCCCGCTTCCATAAACTCCGCCATGGTCGGCGGCATCATCATTAACAACGCCTCCGGCATGAACTGCGGTACCCATGAGAATGCCTACAAAACCATCGAATCGGTCAGAATTATTTTCGCAGACGGCACCCTGCTTGATACCGCAGATGCTGACAGCCGTGAATTGTTTCGTCGTACACGACCGGGATTTGTGAAAAAAATTGAGGAAATTCGGGACCGGGTACGTGCAGATGAAACGTTTGCCGCTCGAATAAGAAAAAAATATTCCATTAAAAACACCACAGGCTTTTCTATTAATCCTTTTATTGACTACGATGACCCTTTCCATATTATCATCAACCTGATGATCGGTTCAGAAGGAGCACTGGCATTCATCTCCGAGGTGGTGATGCGCTCCGTGCCCACATACCATTGCAAGGCCAGTTCCATGGTCTATTTCCCGGACATCGTGACCGCATGTAAGGCAGTGGTGGCGCTCAAAAAAGGACCGGTAGACGGCGCGGAGCTACTTGACCGGCTGGCTTTGAAAGCGGTCGAGAACAAAGAGGGCATTCCGGATTTCATCAGGAATTTTGATGAAAGAACCACTGCGGTCCTCCTCGAGACCATGGCCTCAGATGAAGATATCCTCGCTGAAAATATTGTTGCAATCAAAGAGATTATGACCGGATTTACAACGCTTCGCCCCGTCGAATTCACTTCCGACCCGGTTGAAAACGAACAGTTGTGGAATATCCGTAAAGGGGTATTTCCTGCTGTCGGCGGCATGCGGGAAATCGGTACGACCTGTCTTATTGAAGACGTGGCCTACCACATGGAAACCCTGCCCGAGGCTACCAAGGAGCTGCAGGATATCATCGCTGAATATGGTTACGCTGACGCAGTCATTTACGGCCACGCCCTGGAAGGAAATTTTCATTTCATCGTTAACCAGGATTTCAGCGACCCCAAGGAGGTGGAGCGTTACGATGCGATGATGCATGCAGTCATCAATATGACCGTCGATAAGTACGACGGTTCTTTAAAGGCGGAACATGGCACCGGGCGTAATATGGCACCATTTGTCAAAAAAGAATGGGGTGAAAAAGGCTATGACCTGATGTGTGAAATCAAAAGGCTCTTTGATCCGGACAATATTCTCAATCCGGGTGTTATCATTAATGACGATCCTGAGTGCTATTTAAAAAATCTCAAATCGCTGCCACAGTGTGACCCCTTGATTGATAAATGTATTGAATGTGGCTTTTGTGAAGTTAACTGCATGTCAAACCATTTCAGCCTCTCTGCCCGCCAGCGTATTGTGGTGCAACGAGAGATCACAAGACTGAAGAAAAGTGGAGAAAACCCCAAGCGCCTTGCTGAACTTGAAAAAGGTTTTATCTTCCAGGGCGAGGAAAGCTGCGCCGGTGACGGACTTTGCGAAACGTCATGTCCTGTCTCCATCGATACCGGAAAATATATTAAACAGATACGTGCTGCAAATCGCAGTTCGTTTGGGAGAAAAATAGGCCAGTTAACCGGAGAGCATCTGGACCTAGTTTGCAGCAGCGCTTCCGTTGCACTCGGGATGGTCGGAGGAATGCATCGGCTCCTGGGTACCAAAAATTTTGGTAAAATATGCGATGCCGCACGTTCTATAAGCGGCAATCGCATACCACAGTGGACACCAGCCATGCCGGGTGGTGTATCAGCTCCAAAAGAGACCCCGATCAATGCCCACGATGAGCAGAAAGTTGTCTATTTCCCGTCCTGCATTGCCCGGTCCATGGGACCGGCAAAGGATGACCCGGTGAATGATTCTGTGCCGGAGGTGACCATTCGGGTGCTCAAGAAAGCTGGCTATGGCATCATTTTCCCCGAGGGTATGAAAAATCTCTGTTGCGGTACCCCTTGGGAGTCAAAGGGTTTTGCCGAAACAGCGAACATGAAATCCAGTGAACTTGAACAGGCGCTGCTTATCGCTTCCGAGCAGGGAAGGTATCCGGTGCTCTGTGAGACATCTCCTTGTTTATATCGAATGCGCAAGGTCATGGACAGCAGGCTAAAACTTTACGAACCTGCCGAATTTGTACATAAATTCTTATTGGATAAATTGCATTTTACTCCTAAAAAGCAGACCGTAGCCATCCACCCGACCTGCTCAACCAAAAAAATGGGCCTTTCCGGACTGTTGAAAGAGGTTGCCTCGATGTGTGCAGACAAGGTGGTTTTGCCCCCTGATGTAAACTGTTGCGGATTTGCCGGAGACAAAGGTTTTTACCTGCCCGATCTGAACGCTCATGGCCTGAGAAAAGCAGTTCCGGTGATCAAACAGGAGGGAGCTGTGGTCGGATATTCAAACAGCCGAACGTGTGAGATCGGCTGTACATCCCAGATCGGTATTCCCTATATGTCGATCATGTACCTGGTAGATGAAGTCACGACCGGGACAGCTTGAAGCACAGAGGATACTGTTCCCGTAAAAGCGGGAAACACGGTGCTATACTCCAACAATGGCTTCATGGATCTTTCTGTTTGATGGCAATTACGCTCGAGCAGCGATGACAACACCAACGTTTCATATCTCAAAATAATAAATTTCATCATGGGGTTCTAAGCCCAAAACCGCTAAATTTTTTGTTCCTTTAAAAACAGCTACTTAGATACACAATGTTGCAATGCACAAATCGTTAATGTAGCTCCATATGAGACGGATTTAGGAATTGGTTTTGTATGACTTTTATGTATCCAACATATTAAAACTACAATGTTATTTAATTTTTTTTCCAGCAAAACCAGTTACAGCCTGAGCAAATCTCTCAGGGAAATTCCGCGGGTTTGGGCTTAGAACCCCTTATAGGAGAGCATGCAAAACCGAGGGAGGCAATATTTCTTTTTTAAGAATCGGTTTGAACAACGCTTGTTTTCGGTCACCTTACAGGCTGATGACGTCATCGGTCATGGGTGCCTCCCCTGGTTTTGCATGCTCTCCCATTAGAGAAGCCGGTCTACTCGACCTATCGAAAGAGTCGAACAAAGGCTTCTCAAATGCACTCACGCTTGGGACAGTGAACAGGCCCTAAAATGCCTTCGCTGTCCGGCAAGCTAACAGGATCGGATAGGCGGAGTTTGATGGCTTCCAGTTCATCCAGATGCTCGAAGAACAAGTCCACAATCTGTGGATCGAACATCCCGCCGCGCTCCTGGCGGATGAATTGGAGCACTTTGTCTCTGGGCCAGGCCTTCTTGTAGACACGACTCAGGGACAGCGCGTCATAGACGTCTGCCAGGGCACAGATACGCGCCAGCAGACTGATCTCTTCCCCCTTCAACCCACAGGGGTAACCGGTTCCATCCCACCTTTCATGATGTTGGAGAGCAATGGTGCGAGCACTGGATATGAGTTTCCTGTTAGATGTGTGCAGGATACGCTGTCCGATGACTGTGTGGTGCTTTATTTTCTCGTATTCCTCCGTGGTGAGCTTACCTGGTTTGTGCAAAATTGAATCAGGGATTCCGATCTTGCCGACATCGTGCATTGGAGCTGCAGCCTCTATAAGTAAAATATCTTCTGCAGCAAGACCGTATTTCTCGCCGAGCAGAGCTGAATATGCGGCCACCCTCCGCACGTGGTTTGCGGTATCGTGCGAGCGCGTCTCAATGACCTCGCCCAAGGTGGACATGAGTTCCAACTGCGTCTCGATCACTTCGCGGCTCAAGGCCAGTATTTCGGCATTACCGAGGTTGATCTTCCGCTGTCTGATCACATTTTGGATCAAGAGCGCAATGATCACGCCAAGGACACTGATGATCGCCAGAGCTGTGAGTATGACTGATCGATGGGCCTCAAAATATGAGAGGGGCCTGTCCAGGAGGACTGAGTTTTCTGGCAGACTGGACAGGGGGATACTGAACCGCTGAAGCGCGGCATAATTGTAAGTGTGCTGGTTCAAACCCTGCAGCTTGTCATACATAGCGGGCGGGCCCTTTCCGGCAAGACGATCCAGCAGGGTCTGCGCAGCCTTCTGTCCATGCCCGAAGGCGCTAGTTACACAGCCCCCAACGGCCCCTGAGTGCATCTGGAAGTCCCATGCCACATACACCGGCACAGGAGAGTTGGCTGCGATGACCCTGGGAATCTCTTCGGCCTCGAACAATTGTCCTACCGCATCCTGGAAATACACCAGCAAGTAAATGAGTTCGCCCTTTGTGCGTTCCCTGGCAAATTGGATAAGTTCGTCATAGTTCATCGCCGGGAGGATCTCAACCTCCACCCGGCTGGTAAAAGGTTGCACCTGCTCAGAAAAATCCCGAAGGATGGACTGCCCGGTCAGAGTGTTGTCGATCATAACGTAAACTTTCCGCGTACCCGGATTCTGTCTCAATGCAGCATTGAGGGTCTCCTGATGCGCCACTCTTTCGATGATGATGTTTATGTCGCCGGTGTTGGCTGGGACCGACTTTGGATCGTTGATGCCGCATGCGACAATGGGCGCTTGCGGGAACAGTTCATCTCTGTAGTACCGGACTACTTGATCCAGAGCGTGGTCATCGGTAAGGATGATCCCGTCGAAGTGCGAGCCAGTATATTTCTCCCGGTAGAGACCGAGCAACCGATCGAAATAGGCAGGCGAGCTGTAGTGCTTGGCGTCAATATATTCCACACGGTAGCTGGCCTGCACTTCAGGCGCCAGCAGAACCGAGACTATTCCCGCATGCAAATCCCTCGTCCAAGAGAAATCCGGCGCGTATGAGTGGAGCACCAACACGCACGGCCGGTGTGCCATGTCACTGGCCGCCACATCCGTTTGCAATGTGGCCAGAAGTAGTAAAAGTCCGAGGACAAGGGACTTACAAGGGGGGTAAACAGGAAAATCCATGATAAAAAATAGCATATCAAATCCTCAAGAGTCAAGGAGTAAGGCAGCAGGAGAACCTCTTTACCAGAAAGAACATGGAAACGTTGAGTTCTCTTCCATTGCCGGGCCAATCATATTTTTCCAGCGCTTTTTCCGCAGTAGGATGAATCCGGATGCCTTTCCCTGAAGGTCCTTTTACTGTTTTTTCTATAAGGAAAGCGGCATAGCTCCACCGGTTTTTAATGGTCTCCTATAGTGGGTTCAGCTGTTTTGTCCTGAATGTTTTGATCTATAGGAGAGATCTTGAATCTCAACCCGGTCAAACTCTAATATAGATATGTTGACTTTTGAGGTTTGAGTAAGCTGTCGTTCTTTGCACCAAACCGACCTGTGCGGTTCAGTTCTTCCAGATTATCTTTGAGGAAATGTCTAAACTGTATTGTCAGGTAAAGTCGAGACAGGCATTGGAAAAGTGTCAGATTGATTTTCAAATTCCACACATTAGCTCACTACAAATTCTTCATCGTACTT
>WTAT01000398.1 GCA_013139415.1 Desulforhopalus sp. | reverse complement strand
CGCCCCACTAGATGCACTTCCTCATTATAGAGAGGATAGATCATCTTAATTTTCTTTGCTATCTTCTTTAGGACTGGGTCCGTTTGCACTTTCGCGACAAAGGCAAGAACATCAGACTGAACAATTCCCATTTGTGTATTAGGTCTTTTATAAACCGCAAAAATATTTTCAACCGAACCGTTTGAGTTGGCAACATTCAACTTAATACCGTTTTGTTTTACGAGTTGTTCCAGGTTCAAACCAAATTGGTAATAGGTACCTTTTGCCCCGCCGGTTACCATTCCCATCGGCACGAATCCATCGTTTTTCGCAAAAGACAGACCAGCAAACATAAAGACACAGAATAAAAACAAAGAAAACCTGAGGAATCTTTTTTTCATCGCATACTCTCCTTCTTGAACTGTTCGTGTTTACATTGAACTAAAGGTTAGGTTGAACGAAAGGTTTTGCAGTAAACCTCAAAAATAACAATTTACCTGAATCTATCTGAATTTACAATTAATGCCTTGGTGGAATTCGATTCATAAGCCGTTTACCTGGTGAAATGTGCAGCGATGGCCTTTTGCAGCCCCCTGCAATCAGGCAGGACAGTTGTCCCTTGCGGAAAAGTGACTTCGCCCTGGATACCAATGAAATGCAGACCGGTTTCCCTGGCACCATTATAGTCCGTTAAGGCATCACCGACAAAGACACAGTGTTCGGGAATAAGCCGGTATTCCGAGAGAAGGTTGCGGATATGAACTGGTTTTCTGATCGGAGAACCGAGGACTTCCTGGAAGTAGCCTGACATCTTACGGCATTTAATTATATGTTTCAATTCATCATCCGGGGTGCCCGAGATGACGAAAATAGGCAGAGCAGCCTTATTGCTCTCCAGAAACTCCTTCGCACCAGCAATCCATTTGACATTAATGACCTTGTCTACAACCAAGTCTGAATATCTGGTTGCCCATCGGGCCAGTTCTTCAACTGTTAATGGTTTTTGGATGAGATATTTATGGGCGTATTGTATCTTTTCCACCCTGCTGATGCCTCCATGTTGTCGATGATAGGCAACAATCTCCGTCACTATTTTATCATCATAGTCCCTAAACAGAGTCACAAATGCGTCTGCCTTAATGGGGTTTGAATCCACAATTACGCCATCAAAATCAAAAAATATTGCCTGAAGAATTTGTTTTTTGCTCATTTCCTATCCATCGAGATATTTACACCCCTTGATTCACCAAACATAGATTAGGCGATTATTTAGTGTCCATCCTGAAACAACCTTTTTTCCCGGTCTCATCGTTATACGAGATCTTTTTTATCTTCCAGAAGCATATTCAAAAAAGATACTTGGCGATCAGCGCTGGTTGTTCTATCCTCTTAGTATATCAATAATGCACTATCAACAATGCACTATCAACAATGCACTATCAACAATACGCCAACCAACAGGAAGACGATAGTGAAAAACAGCAAGCATAGCAGCGACGCCCCACAGTGGCGGATATCTGCTCTCCAGGCGCTCATTACCACTCCGATACTGGACCTGATGACAGCCAGGGTACATAACGAGCGAACAGGAATAGAAAAAGATTTTTTCAAACTGAAATTCCCAAGTTGGGTAAACATCGTCGCCTGTACTAAAAAAAATGAAATCATCCTTATCCGCCAGTATCGTTTTGGGACTGATCAAATAGAACTGGAAATTCCCGGTGGAGCAGTAAACGACGGTGAACCGCCCATTGAAGCTGGACTTCGAGAACTGCTGGAAGAAACCGGCTATGCCGGTGAAAATGGCAGAATTATCGGCAAGGTTTGCCCGAACCCTGCGATCCAGGACAACTTCTGTTATACGGTTCTGGTAGAAAATGTTAGAAAGGTGGCCGAACCAACACTCGATGAGATGGAAGACATCGAAGTACTTACCAAGGCGGAAGATGAAGTCTTTGCCCTCATTCAAGATGGTAGTATTGACCATGGCCTGGTTCTGAACGGTTTAATGTTCTACGCAATAGCCAGAAAAAGAACAAGATAATAGCAGACCGCTCTATAAGTGCTGACTCAGTGCTGATTCCAACTACACTCTTTCCTGAAATGAATTGACAGAATGACCATTTCTCGGTAATTCCTATTCTGTTGTATCAATCTACGAATTAGCGGCAGATTTCTGCCGCTTTTTTTTATATCCTTTTCCATTTTTTATGAGCATTTACCATGAGTGAAGAAAATCAAACCCTCGCACAACGAAGAGAAAAAGCAGAATCCCTGGCAGAGCTTGGTGTCAATTTATACAGCAATAGCTTCAAACCCGCCAATGCAATAGACGAACTTCTCCCCAAAGCCAACGACCTGGAGCCACAAGAAACAGAACCTGGCGAAATAAGTTATTCTATCGCCGGACGGGTTATGGCCATGCGTAAGTTCGGCAAAGCTGCTTTCTGCACTCTTACCGATAAAACCGGACAGATTCAACTTTACATTAAAAAGGATATTCTGGGCGACGAGATTTTCGAGACATTTAAGAAATGGGACATTGGTGACATCATCGGAGTCGAAGGGATCCTATTCAAAACAAAGGTAGGGGAACTTTCCGTTCAAGCCAGGCAGATAACAATGATTGCCAAATCCCTCCGCCCTCTCCCTGACAAATGGCATGGCCTGTCCGATGTCGAGACCCGCTACCGTCAGCGTTATGTTGACCTCATTGTTACCCCTGAATCCCGGGAAACATTCAAAAAGCGTGTGGAAATCATTCGTCTGGTCCGCGATTACCTGAACGGCAAAGACTATATGGAAGTCGAGACGCCAATGATGCAGCCAATTCCTGGCGGGGCCACTGCAAAACCGTTTGAAACTCATCATAAAGCCCTGAATATGGATCTCTATCTCCGTATTGCACCGGAACTCTACCTCAAACGATTACTGGTTGGCGGTTTTGAACGGGTTTTTGAAATTAACCGGAATTTTCGAAACGAAGGACTTTCCACCCGCCATAACCCTGAGTTCACTATGCTTGAATTCTATCAGGCCTACGCTACCTACGACGACCTGATAACTCTTACCGAAGAGATGATTTCCTCCATCTGTCAAAAAATAAACGGTACGATGAAAATCACCTATCAGGGAACTGAGGTTGATCTCGCTCCCCCATGGAAAACACTCAGCATGGATGAGGCCTTGACAGAGATAGCCGGAATCGATGCAGAAATCCTGGCCGACGATGCCAAGGTTATGACACTTGCCAAGGAAAAAGGCATAGAGCTCGAAGATCAGGCCGGACCAGGCAAGGCGAAGACCGAACTGTTCGAGCTGCTTGTTGAAGAAAAGCTCATCAATCCGACCTTCATCACCTCCTACCCGACCGAGGTTTCACCGCTGGCCAGAAGGAATGAACAAGATCCGACTGTAACGGATCGATTTGAGCTCTTTATCACAGGGCGTGAGCTGGCCAACGGTTTCAGTGAGTTAAACGATCCAATTGATCAGCTTGAACGTTTTCAAAAACAAATTGACGACCGCGGCGATGACGATGAAATCCACCCCGAACTCGACGCTGACTACGTCCGTGCTCTGGAATACGGTATGCCCTCTGCCGCTGGTGAAGGGATCGGCATTGACCGACTGGTGATGCTCCTTACCGACGCACCATCAATTCGAGACGTTATCCTCTTTCCCCACCTCAAGCCCGAGACAAAGTTGTAACAGGAAAAAGAGGATTAACCCCGACAAGGGGGATTCTTTACAATACTCCTTTGAAGGGTGTTAGATATTAATTGCACAATCATACCCCCGGTACTTCTCATAATATGTTTGAATGGTTCGTCGGCCTGAGATACCTCAGGGCCAAACATAAGCATGGCTTCATCTCACTCATCTCGCTGATATCTGTGGCGGGGATCACCGTGGGGGTTATTGCCCTCATTGTTGTGTTGGCTGTCTACTCTGGCTTTACTGACGGACTCCGCGATCAGATCCTGGGGGTTAATTCCCACATCATTGTCCAGCAACTGGGTGGACCAATCGGCAACCACCAGCTGGCCAGAGATCGAATCCTGAGCGTTAGAGAGGTAACCGGAGCCACCCCATACCTCTATACCCAAACCTTACTGAGTGGTTCCGGTGGAGGCAATGGTGTTGTCCTGCGGGGCATGGACCCGGCCACAGCTGAAAACGTTGTCGGGCTATCGCGGCAAATGATCAAAGGATCAATCCATGACCTTGATCAGGACAAGACGGTGCGGGTACCAAACATCATCCTCGGGAAAAATCTGGCCGCAGAAATAAGAGTTGGTGTCAATGACCGGGTACGACTTATTTCGCCATCCGGCCCTCTCACCCCCATGGGCATCATCCCCAAAGTCAAAACATGCCGAGTATCAGGCATCTTCGAGACAGGCATGTTTGAGTACGATTCGACTCTGGCATATATGTCGCTCGCCAATGTCCAGAACTTTCTTGGAATCGACGACGTTGCCCATGGTATAGAAGTGGCGGTGCCTAAAAATGCACTGGGATATGCCGATCAGATTGCCAAGCAGATCACCAAAAAGCTCGGACCGGGTTTTATAGCGAAAGACTGGATGATGATGAACAGTAATTTGTTTGCCGCCTTCAAGCTGGAAAAGATCGGTATGTTTATTGCCATGGCCATGATCATTTTGGTGGCAGCACTCAACATCATCAGTGCCCTGGTTATGGTTGTCATGGAAAAGAGCAAGGATATTGCCATTCTTAAATCAATGGGCGCGACATCCGGCTCCATCATGAAAATTTTCTTCCTTCAGGGAATGGTCATCGCCATTGCCGGCACCAGCATTGGTGTTGCCGGTGGACTCGGCTTATGTGAACTCCTCTCACGATATCAATTTATCGAGCTGCCGTCCAACGTCTATCCGATGACCACCCTTCCTATCAAGGTACTGCCGATGGATGTTACTATAATCGCCGTGAGTTCGATCGCCATAACCCTGCTGGCGACCCTTTATCCTTCCTGGAAGGCTTCCACCGTCCACCCGGCAGAGGTGCTCTCATAATGGCCCTGTTTAGTGCGAAAAATATCACCAAAACCTTTGGTGCCGGCGCAAACTCATTGGCTGTATTAAGAGATGTCTGCCTCTCAGTCGAACCCGGAGAGATGACCGCCATAATTGGAGCCTCTGGATCAGGTAAGACTACTTTATTACAGATTCTCGGAACCCTTGACCAACCCTCTGGCGGAGATCTTTTCTTTCACAATGAACCTTTGTTGAAAAAAAGCCCCAAAGAGCTGGCCGGATTTCGAAATGCATCTGTCGGCTTCATCTTCCAGTTCCACCACCTGCTCCCCGACTTCACTGCCCTTGAAAATGTGATGATGCCAGCACTGATCGGCGGCCGAAGTAAAAAGGAAGTAGTGGAACAGGCCAGGAAACTCCTCAACCAGGTTGAGCTTGGTCACCGCCTGCACCATAAGGTCGGAAATTTATCAGGCGGTGAACAGCAAAGGGCCGCTCTTGCCAGGGCTCTATTCATGAACCCAGAGTTATTGCTGGCCGATGAACCCACCGGCAATCTCGACTCCAGGGCTGGAGATCTTGTTTTTGAACTGTTGCATGATCTATGTCGCGACCGCCAACTCTCTACAATAATGGTCACCCACAATATCAAACTCGCTGAACGGATGGATCACTGCCTGACCCTGAAAGACGGAATGCTGAGTCGTACCGAATAATCCTTGGGAGCCTGTCCGAGAAGATCTCCCCCTTGGGCTTTTGCCTGACGGCTATTTATCTAAAAGCAAAAAGAGACCACTTTGCAATAGTTTTTCAAGCACTATTTCCCCTCGGAAAATTCCAATTTGCTTTTCCATCACCCCTCTTTTCCAGATTAACTTCCAATCCGCCAATAATAAATCGGCTGATTTTTATCTCTTTTTTTAACAGGGGCAGTAACTTGATCCTGGCTTCAAAAGATTCAATTTTCATGAATCCATCAGAGAGATATCCCTGAGGATTATCTATCTCCAAATTGGAAAACGAGATGCTCAACCAAGGGAAGAAAGAGAGTCCCAGGTTAGAGCCTATAGAAATAGACCTTCCTGCAACATCGCTTAATTTCCCCTCAATTTCAGGAATATATTTCTGAACATTAATGAGTCTGTTGATTTATGAGAATTTTCGTTCGATATCAAGGCATGTGGAAAAAATAACCGGAGACATATAATTGATATTTCGAGGATTATTTTTTTCACATAACGCGGAGATCGGACGAAAAGGCCGTAAATCAACGGGCTCATTAATGACTACCGGTAAAACTATAACGGTAGTACCCAAAAGAAATAAAAAGGTAACAGCGGCAACGGCACCATATTTGAAAAATCTTTTCATCCAGAAACTCCGTAAACATCAAATTGCAGAACTCCAAAACGGACACAATCGATATTCGAATAATGAAAATATCAGCCCACGCTATAATCTAACCCCGGTAAACGGGAAAATAAGCTGGGATTCTTTTCAGTCCTCCCTAGAGGGGGAGACAACAGGAGGGGGGAATGTAATAAAGCCTGGTATCAGCACAATGAATTACAAGAAGTTACTTTCAATTACATTTCGGAGATACAAATTTGATTTATGTAATCGAGAGAATCGACAATTCCCAGATGTAACATCTGCAACAGGTAACTACTTGTATTATTGATCAAATAAAAACAAGTTAAAAATCCTGGGGTTGGCACAATGTTTGCTTTAATAAGATTGTTCCTTATGGAGCACAACCAAGCCCCCCCCAATCGGGTAGAATTTACGAAGTTTGTATTTTCTACCCGATTTTTTTTTGCTTATGGAACACTCATCTTTTAATCATTGTCAATTAAAGCATTACGATAATCGTAATAGGCTTGCCTGGCGGCGACATAGGGGTCCACCGAATATCGTTTTAAATCCTCATAGACATCCGGGTTCAGCGATAAATTGTTCAATCTGTTGGTCATGTAGTAGGACACTTGAAAAAGGCGATCATCAGAAAGATAGTTTATCGGATGAGCGTAGGCGTCAGCAACAAAACCAACGGAGTCTCTCACGCTTGACGGCCCAAGTATCGGCCAGCAGAAATAGATTCCTTCACCCAGACCCCACTTCCCCAGGGTCTGACCAAAATCCGCTTTCTTCGGTTTGATATCAAATTCTTCATTAGCTACATCGGCAAAACCCCAAACACCGACGGTACTATTGATCAGAAATCGTCCCATAACGACTCCTGTTTTCTCCAGGTTTCCCTGAAGAAGAGAGTTGATTAGCCTGATCGGCATGGCTAAATTGTCAAAGAAATTACCAAACCCCTGCCGTAATTCTAGGGGAAAGACCCATGAATAGCCATCAGAAACTGGCTTTACAACCCATTCATAGAGCACATCATTAAACTCGAAAAAAACACGATTCATTGGTTCCAGTGGATCATTAACGACTACTTCGGGTGGATCATCAAGAAAGTCTGTTTCGGTCGAATCCTCTCCTAGAAAATCGGGAAAGCTTTGCTGAGCGCCGATACCACCGGCAACTACCGACAAGGTCAACAGAATGACCACAGAAAAAACGACAATATAACGGTTAGTTTTCATAAATTAATTGTACGTAGTTGAAATTGAACAAGGATCCGAACAACAGTTACTTCAAAAATGACAGTATCTTTTATACTTCACCAATTCGATATATCCTCCCAAATATCCCTCATACAAGTTTTATATTGTCCCAATTCAACAGCAAATAGTCAATCTGTTATTTGCAGGCATTCTACAGGAAAGCGAATGGGTTACCACCTCGTCCCCCCTAGGCCGCCTGACAACATGAAGGCGCTGATCAATGCCGATAATTAAATTACCGGAAAAACTATCATACTGTAAGCGCAAAATGGCCGGCAAACATCCAGGTGCCGTTAGAAATGCAGTACAAAATTTGAGGGTACTTTGAAAAATCAGATCTCAGATTTGTAAACGTTGTTCTATAACTTCAGCTAAAAGTGGTGCCACAGAATAAACCTCTATCAGATCATCACTACTCCTGCCGGGATAGGTGTCGGAACCAATCACTTTAGAGATCGGTCCCGCTCTGAATTTATCGATAGAATCACCCGCCATCACGAGGTGTGTTGCATGGGCAACTACATCTTTTGCCCCCGCTTCAAGGCATCTGTTGGCGGTCTGAAGAATGGAACCGCCGGTACGAATCATATCATCACAGATTATTGCAGTCTTGCCCTTCACCACACTGGATACCTGACCAACAATAGTCTTGTCGGTGTCATACCGGTCTTTATCAGCAGCGGTATGTGGACAATTCAACAGACTTGCCAACCTTGCAACCCTCTTTGAAAACCCGTAATCAGGAGAAACCAGGACATAATCGGTCAATCCACTCTTTTTGATTTTATCGACGACCAGATCATCTGACCAGACATGTTTTGTCTGAACTTCTCCTGCATGAGCATGCAAAACAGCTTCTGAATGCAGATCAACAAAGGCAACATAATTAGGTCTTGCCCTGAAGATCTGCCTGGTACGGGTGATTCCCTTTGGCAGTTCGAATGTGCTGGGCTTGGCCCTCTCCATTGTGGAGTAGCCAAGAAAGGGAATAATGACATTAATGGAGGCGGCATTCCAATACCTTCCTCCTGAAATCAGGTCGAGCAGTTCCTGATGCGAACTGTCGTCATGCGTCACGCCAAGGATAACCAGGTGCTTACCATCAATAGATTGCGGAAAAGCATGCAGACATTCCCCATCAGCAAAACGCTTTCGCTCCATTTCAGTGAATGGCATCCAGAGTCGTTCCGCCAGCTTATTGCCCAATTCAATGGATGCCTGATTAGCAGTCAGAATGACGTTTTCCTTAGTTATCATGTGTATTCCCCGAACACCGGAACAGAAGAAAACAGTTCACATTCCGGTGGATTCAACTTGTTTTTATTATTGTAATGCCTGAACAATGGCATCACCCATAACCGAAGTACCCACCGCCGCAGTTGTATCGGCGATGAGATCGGCGGTCAGGATCCCCTTATCCAGGGTTGCAGCAACGGCATTGTCAATTGCCTCCGCTGCAGCATCTAAACCAAAACTGTAGCGTAACATCATCGCCGCAGAAAGAATTTGAGCGATAGGGTTTGCTATCCCTTTCCCGGCAATGTCCGGTGCCGAACCACCTGCAGGCTCATAGAGGCCAAACTTGTCGCTATTAAGCGATGCAGAGGCCAAGAGTCCCATCGAACCTGTAAGCATAGCCGCTTCATCGGAGATAATATCGCCAAACATATTTCCACACAGCATGACGTCAAACTGATGAGGGTCCCGGACCAACTGCATGGTGGCGTTGTCCACGTAGATATGATTGAGTTCAACATCCGGGTACTCTGCTGCAATTTCTATCACCACTTCACGCCAGAGCACCATAGTGGTTAAAACGTTGGCTTTATCAACCGAAGTCACCCTGCCCTTCCTGAGACGCGCTGACTCAAAGGCCATCCTGGCAATTCGCTGGATTTCGGATCTTTTATACCCCATGGTATCAAAAGCCCGCTCGTCCGCGCCACTCCCCTCTCTCCCCTTAGGAGTACCGAAATAAATACCGGATGTCAGTTCGCGCACACAGAGAATATCAAACCCTTCACCAATAATATCGGCTCGAAGAGGACAGGCCGAAGTCAAAGATTTAAAGACCTTGGCCGGTCGAAAATTACAGAATAGGTCGAAATGTTTTCTGAGAGGCAACAAGGCCGCACGCTCCGGCTGTTTTTCAGGAGGCAGGCTTTCCCATTTAGGACCGCCGACGGATCCAAAAAGAACAGCATCACTTTTTTCACACAACGCCAGCGTGGATGCCGGTAAGGCCTCGCCATGATTGTCGATTGCAATCCCGCCAACATCTGCATACTCATAAGCGAGTTCAAAGGAAAATTTTTTCTGCGCGACATCAAGGACCTTAATTGCCTCTTTCATTACTTCGGGGCCAATGCCATCGCCCGCCAGAACTGCTATTTTTTTCATTATTTCACCTTATATTTTTCAGTTACGTTCATTTACAGCAAAAAATTAAAAGACTTCGTTCGGCTCCTGAAAAAGGCAGAGCACAGTCCAGAACACGGTCCAATCTATAGGAAGAACATTCAAGAATCTCCGAAGCTGCGGCAAGTTCCTCCCGCCACTTTGGCCCCTTCATACAGATAAGCTGCGGCCCCGATGATGAAAACCTCTCGACCATCGGCAGAAAAGATCCAATCTCGGTTACCGCTCTTGCGGTTATGTGGGTAAACTCCTGAGTTGAAGGAAGCTGTTCCTGGTCTTCCACCCGACAGGAGAGAATCTTCACCTCTTCCAAACCAAGAGTCCTGACGATATGTCCAAGAAAGCTGACCCTTTTTAAGCGGGGCTCCACCAGGGTTACGACTAGATCCGGACATGCCGCCTTGCAAACCAAGGCGGGAAAGCCAGCTCCGGTACCGATGTCCAGCAGATGTGTATTGGCCCCATGTAAAAGCGGCAAAATAGTCAGAGAATCGATAAAATGGTTTTCGACAATCTGTTCATCACTGGTGGATCTAGCTATCAGGTTGACCTTTCTGCTCCACTTTTTCAGCTCTCTGAAATAGAGGTGTAGCCGGTCCAAAGCTTCAGGAGAAATTTCACTCCCCAGATTCTTCAGTCCTGTTTCCAGCCGCTGACAAAAGTCGAACATTATTTTCCAAGCCGGACTGCGACGGAATTGGCATGGGCGCTCAGCCCTTCAAGCCTTGCAAGCCGCATGATATGCTCACCATCTGCTGCAAGCGCTCCTTTAGAATAACTGATAATAGAGCTCTTCTTCAAAAAAGTTTCAACCCCCAGAGCTGAAGCAAACCTCGCTGTTCCCATGGTAGGTAAAACATGATTTGGCCCGGCAAAATAATCTCCTGCTGCTTCCGGGGTATTGCTGCCAAGAAAAATCGCCCCGGCATGACGAATATGTGGTAGTTGAGCCCAGGGATCTTCAATCATCAGCTCCAGATGTTCAATGGCTATCCCATTTGCCACCTCGATTGCTTCCTCTAAATCTTTTGCGATGAGCATCACTCCTCGATCCTCAAGAGATGTTCGGGCAATTTCCTGTCGGCTAAGTTGCGGAAGCTGCCGTTCAAGCTCAGCCAGCACCAATCCTGCAAGTGGTTCATGAGTAGTGACAAGAATAGCCAGGGCGAGAGGATCATGCTCCGCCTGGGCAAGCATATCTGCAGCCACACTGGCGGCGCTGGCCGTCTTATCGGCCACGATCAGCACCTCGGATGGTCCGGCGATCATATCGATGCGCACCATGCCGGAAACCTGTCTTTTCGCTTCAGTAACATATTGATTGCCTGGTCCGACAATCACATCTGCTTTTGGTATTGTCTCAGTACCATAGGCCAGTGCAGCAATCGCCCAGGCCGATCCAGCCTTGTAAATCTCAGTAATGCCAATTTCTTGAGCAGCAACCAACAGATGCGGACTGACAGAGCCATCCTCTGCCGGAGGTGTAACCATCACCCGCTGGTTAACGCCTGCAATCCCCGCCGGAATGCCGTTCATCAAGACCGAGGAAACCAGTGGTGTAGAACCACCTTTTCCCCCAGGGACATAGAGCCCTGCAGAATCGACGGGCCGTACCAGTCTGCCGACAATGGTCCCATCCTCTCTGGTCTGCAACCAGGAGTCTTCCATTTCCCGTTCATGAAATGTCTGGATCCGCTCAATGGCCCTGCCGAGGGTGTCCAGAAATTCATCGTCTACCAGTTCATAGGCTTTTTGTAGCTCCTCACTGCTTACCTGTAAATGCTCTACGGTGAGATTCGGCGCGTCAAATTTACGGCCATAGCTTAAAACCGCCTCATCTTTGCTATTCTTGACTGCCTCTAAAATTTCTGTGACCGACTGCCGGCAAGTACTATCGGCGGCCTGGAAACGATCGATTAATTCATTAAGAACATTTTCGCCTTCCGGGCTAGTAAGAACAACCGGTGAAATCAACATATTATTCCTTTTACTATGAACGTACTGATATTTTTTAGAATGATAGATCGGATAACGGCACAACAGACCTGCACCTGTTATCTTAAATAATATTTATTACTTAGCTGCTCAACGCCCACATAGAGTGGCAACGGGATCGCACTATAAGCTATTTATGGTAATTTATAAAGTTCAACAATACCGGAATTTGTCAATGTCCACAAATTTCCATTTTCGTCTTTGGCGGCCGCGTACAGCTGTTGAAGAAAAGTATTCGGCCACCGTGCCTTACACGTTTTCCGACGAGTTCAACGAACGCGTCTCTTTATTTCCACTGTAAAATACTTACTATTTAGAATCTTGACGTTTTTTATGTTTTCACATCGAAAACAGCTCGACCATAAGGCACTAAGATTGTTCCATATTTTTTTATTTTATAATCTTTCAGGTTGTTGCTCATCTACTGCGACACCTTCTGGAGTAGATTTATGGATTTTGAACCGAAATGGATAGCCTGGGAAATCACCCGGCGCTGTAACCTCAAATGTGTACACTGCCGTTCCTCCTCGGAGCTTGATGTTACAGGCCATCCGGATTTTTCTTTCGACGAAGCGAAAGCAATCATGGATGACATCGCCGGTTACGCCAGCCCGGTGCTGGTACTCTCCGGCGGCGAACCACTTGTACGGGAAGATGTGTTCGACATTGCCAAATACGGTACCGGCAAGGGTTTTCGAATGTGCCTGGCCACCAATGGCACCCTGGTAACAGATGATGTCTGCCGTAAGATTAAAGACGCAGAAATCAAAATGGTCTCCCTCAGCATAGACGGTGCCAAAGCAGAAACCCACGATGATTTTCGCGGCCAGAAAGGAGCCTTCGACGGCACCATGAATGCCATCAAGCTTTTTAAAAAACATGGCATTCCGTTTCTCGTTAACTCCTCCTTTACAGTACGGAACCGTGATGAGATCCCTGATATCTATCGTCTGGTCAAGAGCCTCGGCGCAACAGCCTGGTACATGTTTATGATCGTCCCCACCGGTCGAGGGGAAGACATCATGGAAGAACTGATCCCTGAAGATGTCTATGATGAGATACTGGAATGGCATTATGAGGTGGAAAAACAGGAAAATGAACTCTTGATGCGACCGACCTGTGCCCCCCATTATTACCGTATCGTGCGTCAAAAAGATAAAGAAGAGGGAGAAAAACACAAACGCAGGAGCCTGCAGTTTTCCACCGGGGGCTCCAAAGGCTGCCTGGCCGGTCAGCTTATCTGCCTCATTGATGTCGATGGAGAAGTACAGCCCTGCAGCTATTTTGCCAAATCCGCCGGAAACGTCAAAAAAACTCCTTTTAAGACAATCTGGGAAGAATCAAAACTTTTCCTACAACTTCGTGACTTTAAAGGGTATAAAGACAACTGTGGAAAGTGTGAATACGTCGGAGTGTGCGGTGGATGTCGTGCCAGGGCCTACTCCATGACAGGAGACTACCTCGCTCAGGAACCTTTCTGTAGCTATGTTCCCAGGCAAATAGTTCCCAGAGAATCAACCGAATGACTCTTTACCGAAATCAAATCATGATGGATTCGTAAAAACTACATTTTGCCATTTTTTTGTCATTTCCGCGAAGGCGGGAATCTAGTCATTTCAACATCTTCTGGATCGAAGTCGGAGTTTATGCCCTGTTTTGAAGGGTGCTTATCTCCAGCCTTCGCGGGAATGACGGCACAGATGACTTTTTACGAGTTTATCCATTATGACAATCTCATAATTTCAAGTGGGTAAGCAAAAACTATTATTCAACCAAGACGAGCCTATGAACGATACCTTTCTCAAAGCATGCCGCGGTGAAAAGACTGACTATACACCAATCTGGATGATGCGCCAGGCTGGACGATATCTCCCCGAGTACCAGAAAGTTCGAAAAGGTGTTACTTTCCTGGAACTCTGCAAATCCCCGGATCTCTGCGTTGAGGTCACTTTACAGCCAGTTGATCTCCTCAACATGGATGCGGCAATTCTCTTCTCGGATATTCTAATACTCATGGAAGCCATGGGAGCCACGCTTGAATTCCACGAAGGCCGTGGGCCAATATTCCCGGAGACCATTCGGGACCAGGCGGCTCTTGATAAATTGATAATTCCAGACGCGGACGAAGCGACAGGCTTTGTCATGGAAACCATCAGGTTATTGCGCAAAGAATTGAAGGTGCCCCTCATTGGTTTTGCAGGAGCTCCCTTTACCTGTGCGACCTATCTCATTGAGGGCGGCTCTTCCAAGGTATTCTGGGAAACCAAGAAAATGATGTTCACAGAGCCTGCACTGTTCCATAACCTGATGGACAAAATTACCGAAAGTACCATTCTCTACATGCAGGCCCAGGCGAGGGCCGGAGCCCAGGCACTGCAACTCTTTGACAGCTGGGCTGGCATATTGGCACCATGCGATTTTCGTGAGTTTGCTTTACCCTATGTGCAGAAAATTCTTTCCGCCTTGCAAGAATATGATATCCCTTTGATCTACTTTGCCAACAACGGTGCCACCCTGCTCGATCTTTCAGTCAGTTCCGGTGCCGATGTTATTGGGCTTGACTGGCGTATCAATATTGGCGACGCAATTAAGAAAGTAGGTAAAAAAGCAGTGCAGGGCAACATTGACCCCTTTGCCCTTTTACTCCCAAAAGACCAACTGCGGCAACGGATCGGCCGGTTACTCGATGATGCCAAAGATGCCCATGGTCATATTTTCAATCTTGGTCATGGAATTCACCAGTTCACCCCGCCCGATCAGGCAAAAATTGCCGTCGATGCTGTCCACGAACTGAGCAGCAGGTAATAACAAAAGGCAACAAATTGTAATTTATGTCAAGACGTATACCATCCATAGACCAGTGTCTTGAGTTTCATGACAGATTTGAAATGCTGGATAATATCCGGGCGCATTCCTTTGTTGTCGCTCGGGTTGCAGAGTCGCTGGTGAAAGGTCTGCTCAGAACCGGAAAAAGTGTCGGTCCTCTGCCGAATGTAGAGGAAGTTATTGTTGGGGCTTTACTCCATGATATTGCCAAAACACTCTGCATAAAAACCGATTGCCGTCATGCCGAAATCGGTCGACAGATTTGCCTTGAACTCGGATATCCGGAAATAAGCGAAGTCGTTGCCGAACATGTAGTTCTGAAAGATTTTACGGCAGACCTCTATGTACAGGGCATTTTTGGAACAAAAGAGATGGTTTTCTACTCCGATAAACGAGTCTGCCATGACCAGGTTGTTCCCCTTAGTGGCAGACTCGAATATATCCTCGAACGATACGGTGACAATAATCCAAACAAGGAGCATCTTATTCGCCAAAACTTCAATCAATCCGTGGAGTTTGAAAAATACCTGTTCAGTTTTCTCGACTTTCAGCCCGAAGAAATTACAAACCAAATGTCCCATGCGCAGTTTACTGCAACCCAGCAATCTGGACCCCTGAATGTGACCGGCTGATTGTGTCCTCTATACACCATCATACACCATTAGTTTAGTTACATAAAATTCAGTTCAACGACGCCAAACACCTTGACACGAAGACAGTTTATCGAATAACTATAGAGTAATTTTAGTCTCATCAATCATTTCCGCTTATGCTCACACTTTAAACTGTTGAGCGATAAGACAGGTGTATAACGGCTGTCACGCGAGCAGTCTTGAAGCAGTAATAACCTATTTTCATTTCACAAGGAGGCATGATCAATGAGAGAATTGAAGCGAGTTGTTCCTACAGTGGTTGCGGCATTTTGTTTGAGTGCAGGAGTTGCCATGGCAGGCACCCTTGATGACGTTAAGGCTAAAGGTTTTATTCAGGCAGGTGTAAACGGTGATCTCTTCGGCTTTGCAAAACCGGACGCCAAGGGCGTGTGGAAAGGGCTTGACGTCGATACAGCCCGGGCAATTGCTGTTGCCGTGTTCGGTGATGCAGACAAGGTCAAATACACCCCGCTAACAGCCAAGACTCGATTTACCGCGCTGCAAAGCGGTGAGATTGATGTCCTTACCCGTAACGCCACCCAGACCCTCAGTCGAGACACTGACCTCGGTTTAGATTTTGTACAGGTCAATTATTACGACGGCCAGGGCTTTCTTATTCCCAAAAAACTCGGGGTTAAAAGTGCCAAAGAACTGGATGGTGCCTCCGTATGTGTTCTGCCCCGCACCACCACCGAACAGAATGTGGCTGATTTTTTTCGTTTCAATAAAATGAAGATGAACCCGGTCGTTATCGAAAACACTGCAGAACTGTCCAAAGCCTTCTTTGCCGGCCGCTGTGACTGCCTGACCTCGGATGCCTCTCAGCTTGCAGGTATCCGTGCGGTAGCTCCCACTCCAAGCGACTATATGATCCTCCCCGAAATCATCTCTAAAGAGCCACTGGCTCCTGCCGTTCGTCATGGTGACAACCAGTGGAAAGACATCGTCAACTATTCTGTACTGGCTATGATTGCTGCGGAAGAGCTTGGAATCAATTCCAAAAATCTCGACGAAATGATGAAGAGCACCGATCCTAAAATTCAACGTTTCCTTGGCGTTACTCCCGGCAACGGCAAAGCTCTTGGACTCGATGAAAAATGGGCCTATAATATCATCAAGCAGGTTGGCAACTATGGCGAAGTTTTTGAGAGAAATGTAGGTGTCAACACTCCTCTCATGATCGAACGTGGCTTGAATGCTCAATGGAACAACGGCGGTCTGATGTATTCACCTCCTTTTAAGTAACAGGCAATCCAAGTAAGATGCCCGGAGCGCGCTCCGGGCATGAGCTTTTCAGAAAGGTGAATATGAACACATCAGCACCAGAGAAAATTCCGTTTCTGCGCGATCCAGCCAAGCTCTCGATTTTGTACCAGATTTTCACCGTACTGGGGGTTGGGCTACTCAGCTATTATCTGGTAAACAACACCCTTGCCAACCTGGAAAGACAATCAATCTCCACCGGATTTGGTTTTCTTGATAAAGAATCCTCCTTTGAAATCGGGGAAGCCCTTATTCAGTACTCCGCAGCAGACTCCTATGGTCGCGCACTTTTGGTGGGATTCCTTAACACCCTGATTGTCTCTTTTATAGGTATAATCCTTACGGTCATATTAGGCACCATACTGGGTATTGCCAGACTCTCTTCGAACTGGCTTGTTGCCAAATTGTCCGCGATTTATATTGAATTGTTCCAGGATATTCCAGTCCTGTTGCAGCTCTTTTTCTGGTATGCCTTCTTTTATGAAGTACTGCCCTCACCCCGGCAGGCTCTTAACCCGATTCCAGGACTCTTCCTGTGTAATCGTGGGATGATCTTTGGTGTACCGCTTTGGCATGAAGCCTATAAATATGCGATAGCAGCTTTCATCATTGGCGGGATTGCTGTCTTTTTTCTGCGACGATGGGCGGCAAAACGCCAGGCTGCCACAGGCAAGATTTTTCCCACCTTCAGGGCTTCACTGGCGCTGCTTATTGGCTTGCCTCTCCTTGCCTGGTGGCTCACCGGTGCACCGACTGAAATGAGTGTTCCAAAGCTTTCCGGTTTTAATTTCAAGGGTGGCATAACCATTAGTCCTGAGTTTGCGGCCTTACTTCTTGGCCTGGTTCTCTATACAGCGGCCTTTGTTGCCGAAGTCGTTCGAGCCGGTATCCAGTCAGTTGGCAAGGGCCAGACAGAAGCTGCAATATCCATCGGTCTGAAACAAGGCCATGTGCTTAATCTGGTTATCCTGCCCCAGGCGCTGCGGGTTATTGTACCGCCGCTTACCAGCCAACTACTCAACCTGACAAAGAACAGCTCTCTTGCCGTTGCCATCGGCTACCCCGATTTTGTCTCCGTTGCCGGAACCACTATCAACCAGACCGGCCAGGCCATCGAAGGCGTTGCATTAATAATGATCGTCTATCTTATATT
Organism: Desulforhopalus sp.; assembly: GCA_013139415.1. Lineage (GTDB taxonomy): Bacteria > Desulfobacterota > Desulfobulbia > Desulfobulbales > Desulfocapsaceae > Desulforhopalus_A. Next base: position 5,177 of record WTAT01000398.1, on the reverse strand, counting down.
CAGCCTGTCAACATCGGCAGTCATGAACTGGTACAATAAAAAAATAGCCATTGTCGAAAGATAATTACCCCATGGAAGATACCCTAAGCCCCCATACCGTAAATACAGCCAAGGAACTGAAGCCACCGGTGACCGAAGTCGGGGTTATTGGCTGGATGAAGGCCAACCTGTTTAACGGCTGGTTCAACTCCGCCTTGACCTTGCTGGTTCTTTATTTACTCTGGCTGACCGTGCCGCCTCTGATCAACTGGGCTCTTATCGAGAGCAGCTGGTTTTCCTCCGGCGACCAATGCAAAGCCGGGGAAGGCGCCTGCTGGTCGGTTGTTACCGCCAATATCCGCTTTATTCTTTTCGGATTTTACCCCCACGAGCTGCAATGGCGTCCGCTGCTGGCCGTGGTTATCCTGGTCAGCTTACTTTTCTATAGCCAAAACCGAAACCACTGGAAAAAATCCCTGTTCTACAGTTGGTTGATCGGCCTCTTCACCATGGGCCTTTTGTTAAAAGGTGGTCTCTTTGGCCTGGATGTCGTTGAAACCAGTAAATGGGGTGGGCTTCCTCTGACCTTGCTGCTGTCTGTTTTTGGCTTGACTGCTGCGTATCCTATAGGGATAATGCTGGCCCTTGGCCGCCAGTCGAAAATGCCGGTTATTAAATCATTTTCTGTTGTCTACATTGAACTTATTCGCGGTGTCCCGCTTATCAGTCTGCTCTTTATGTCCTCGGTGGTCTTTCCCCTCTTTCTACCCGAGGGAGTGAGCATCAACAACATTCTGCGGGCACAGGTTGCGATTATTTTATTTACCGCCGCCTATATCGCTGAGGTTGTCCGTGGAGGACTGCAGGGAGTAGGCAAAGGCCAATACGAGGCAGCTGATTCTCTCGGACTCAACTACTTCCAGACCATGCGTTTGATCATTTTGCCCCAGGCATTGAAGATTGTCATCCCACCTTCGGTAAGCGTCCTGATCTCTGCATTTAAGGATACCTCGCTGGTGGTAATCATCGCCCTCTATGACTTACTCAAAACAACACAGACCACCCTTTCGGACCCACAATGGATGGGATATTCTGCTGAGGCCTATATTTTTGTGGCCCTTATCTATTTTGTCTGCTGCTTTTCCATGTCCAATTACAGCAGACGGCTGGAAAGAGAACTCGATACCAGCCTGTAAAGCCCTCTAACCCCGACAAGCTACCAGGAAGAGAATTAATGAACTCCAAGCAAGCAGAAAAAACAGTAGACGAAGCCCCTATCATCACCATTGAAAATATGCATAAATGGTACGGTGATTTTCATGTTTTAAAAGATATCAACCTGACTGTCAAAAAAGGTGAGCGGATCGTTATCTGCGGACCTTCCGGGTCTGGTAAATCTACCCTGATCCGCTGTATAAACCGTCTTGAGGAGCATCAGCGTGGTAAGATTGTCGTCGACGGTATTGAACTGACCAACGATCTGAAAAATATCGAAAAAATCCGCACCGAAGTTGGCATGGTATTTCAGCATTTCAACCTGTTTCCCCATCTCACCATCCTTGAGAACCTGACCCTCGGGCCAATCTGGGTGAGAAAGACCCCGAAAAAGGAAGCAGAAGAAATAGCCATGTACTACCTGGAAAAGGTACGTATAGCGGAACAGGCTCTGAAATTTCCGGGCCAGCTTTCAGGTGGACAGCAGCAACGGGTGGCCATTGCCCGTAGTCTGTGTATGAAGCCCAACGCCATGCTCTTTGACGAACCTACCTCAGCGCTTGATCCAGAAATGGTAAAAGAGGTGCTGGATGTTATGATCAGCCTCGCCCGGGACGCTATGACGATGATTGTCGTCAGTCACGAAATGGGCTTTGCCAAAAGTGTCGCCCACCGAGTCCTTTTTATGGACGGGGGCGAGGTACTTGAAGAAAACACTCCTGAGGAATTTTTCAACAATCCGCAACATGAAAGAACTCAACTTTTTTTAAGCCAGATTCTTGATTGATTTCTTAATCCCCGGTCTACCGGATATCTCCAGGACACCTGCCCTAGATTCCCTCAACCTCAAGGCCATTTGCTTTCTGGAATAACCATGATCAACCTCTCCCTGTTGGCAGTTTTTATTCCAACATGTTTTATGATTTCCCTGACTCCAGGCATGTGTATGACCCTCTCGCTAACTCTTGGCATGTCCATCGGCGTTCGTCGTACCTTCTGGATGATGTGGGGCGAACTACTAGGCGTTGCATTGGTATCGATCGCGGCGGTGGCTGGAGTGGCGACTGTTATGCTCAACTATCCCGCACTTTTCGCAGTGTTGAAATATGCTGGTGGCGGCTACCTGCTCTATCTCGGTATCCAGCTCTTTCGTTCCAAAGGGAAGATGGCGCTTTCCAGGAACCTGCAGTCAAAACAGACAATCAGCCGCAGAGCACTTGCCGGGCAGGGCTTTCTTACCGCCGTATCCAATCCCAAAGGCTGGGCCTTTACGATTTCGTTATTGCCACCATTCATTGACCGGGCGTATCCAATTGTCCCGCAGATGGCTATTTTGCTGGCCATCCTGCTGGCCATTGAATTCATCTGCCTGGTTATTTATGCAGGTGGGGGCCGACATCTCGGGACTTTTCTGGATCATAAAGGCGGCACAGGCCTTCTCAATAAAACTGCGGGAGTCTTAATGATTGGTGTCAGTGGCTGGTTGGTAGCCAGCTGATTTTCCCCCAACCTGTCGACTCAGATGGAAAACATGAATTTAAGACACAACATCAGAACCCCTGTATAAAGCACAGTCATCCCAAGCCCCGCCCGCATATAATCCTTAGTCCTATACCCTCCAGGGCGCATGATCAAGGCATTGACCTGATGGGTTGGCAGGATAAACGTATTGGAAGCTGAAACCGCTACAACAAGGGCGGCAATCAGTGGATCAGTACCAATTGAAGAAGCCATATTCATGGCCAGAGGTATCATCAGCACCGTGGCCCCAACATTAGAAGCTACCAACGAGAAAAAAGAGGTCAACAGAGAGATCACCAGCATCAAGAGCAGAGGACTGGGATCACCAACCGCTCCGAGAACCTTTTGGGCGATATACGCTGCCGTTCCTGTGGTCTCGAAAGCTGTACCGAGAGGGATGAGGCCCGAAAGAAGAAACACAGTGCGCCAGTCAACCGCTTCATAGGCGCGATCGGCCGGAATTATACGCATGAGTATCATACCCAGAGCCCCAGTCAAAAGTGCGATTGACAGTTTCACATGAAAAACCAGAGCCAGGGTCAGGGCTAAAATAAGGCAAAAAACAGCGCAACGGGTACGCTCCGGCTTGAGTTCCTCCCCCCCTACTTCATCGATCAATGCAATATCCATTTGGGCGGTTAACAATCGAAACTGACTCCAGCGGCCCTGCATAAGAATGGTGTCACCTTGCTGCAATTCAGTGACATTTATTTCATCCATGATGATTTTATCCCCGCGAACAATGGCCAGGGGGTTGATCTGAAAGAGACGGCGAAACTGCAGTTCTTCCATGGTGTGCTGACTGAGGTTTGAGTGCGGGATAATAACCCCCTCGACGACTCCCGATTCATCGGGATAGTTTTCGTTGGCAAAAACTTCATGTTCAGGCTTGATGAGCCACCCCTGCTCATCGACCATGCGCTGGATGTTCTTCTCACTGCTCATGACCCATAGAGAATCTCCAGCCTCGACAAGCGACTCCCTGGTGGGAGCAAACTCTTTCTGATAACCTTCATTTTTGGCAATACCGATCACAGTAATATGATATCGTGGTCGAATCTCCAATTCTCCAAGAGTAAGGCTGGGGAAAAATGCAGGAACAGCCAGTTCATAGCTATGCCCCACTTCAGCGCCATAGATTTCCTGCAACCTTCTGTCCATACACCCATCGTCATCCAGGCTACAGACATCGACAGGCAGGAGTTTCCTGCCAAAGAGTGCAAAATAGACTATAGCCGCAATAAGGAGTGCTACCCCTATGGGGGTAACTGCCAGGAGGCCAAATGGCGAAAACGGCTGATTGGCGACTGCCTCTGGATTGTTCTGCCACCATCCTTCCATTAGGTCGTTCAGCATAATAAGCGGACTCGACCCAACTAGAGTGAGACAACCTCCTATAATCGCACAGAAGCCCATGGGCATCAAAATTCTGCTGACTGAGAAATTCAGCTGCCGGCTGATACGAACGGTTGCGGGCATGAAGAGGGCTGCCGCACCAATGTTTTGCATAAAACTTGAAATAACTGCGACGGTGAGAGAAATGACCGTCATAATTCTTTTTTCACTGCGCCCGACGATTTTGATGATCTGACCCGCCACTACATTCATTACCCCGGTTTTGTTCAAGCCGGCACCAATAATCATCACCGCAATTATTGACACCACCGCATTAGAACTAAGACCGGCAATCGCCTGTTCCGCCGAGAGAACACCGGTCAAAGGCAGCAATACCATCATCAGCAATCCGACGAGATCCACACGCAACAGGTCCGAGACAAACAGAAAAATTGCCAGCCCCAGTAAACCAAAGACAATCATCATGTCGTTGGTGATCAGCGTCGTTTCCATAGGTAATTCTCCTGAGATGTAAGGTAAATAGCCGATAAAAGAAGATTTCCAGTAAGTGAAATCCATCAAACATAAGATACCGTCGGTTCATACAAACTTCAAGCGCATTTCATGATTTCATTAAACACAAAAGGCAACATGTTTTGGCAACCAGTTTTTCCAGATATTTACTGACACGAAGAGGAAAAGGTACTTGAGGGTTTTGCCCATTTTCATGTTTCAAATAATTTTCTCCTGACAGATTTTAGAATTGACAAAAGCCATCATAACCTGTTTCGCTATAAAAATTTATGAAATGAACCTTTGGAGCCCTAAGCATCCCATAATCGCTCTTTGCAATGGCAATTGTGAAATGTGGCAGGCTTGAACGGCAGCCAGACACCTCCACCAACGAATCTCATGACAGAAATAATTGATAAAAGCTATTTTACAGAACTTAAGGATGCTAACCCTGAAACTCTCTGCAGGAAAGGCAGATGCAGTTATATTTCCGATATGCACCAATACTCTCTTGAGGTGTGGGGCGACCGGTATCTGATAGATTCAGCCAATGCAAAAATTGAACATGTGCTTTCAAGCGGTCCACCGCTCCATCAATATTTTGATCTTTTTGC
>WTAT01000032.1 GCA_013139415.1 Desulforhopalus sp. | reverse complement strand
GTTCAAAACGTAGACCAACGGAAACAAGACGCAGGCGGCAGAGCTTTTAGAGATATAGAAAACCTTTTTCCATGACCTGACTTGCAATCATCCAAAGCTAATTGGTTAAGATTTTCGTGTCTTTTCTAGTCTAGCCGAAAGAGGGCGCTGTTTTCCATATCTCGAACCGAAAGCTTTTCCCTTGACTTTTCCGTCATTATTTTTATATATATATGCCCTGTAAATGAATAACCGTTCAGTATGCTGTGCATAAGTTTGTATCAGCGTGAAGTTTTATATGTGAATAAACTTTAATTAAAGAGGAATTCTATGTCTAAATTAGTCGCACCTCATGGTGGTAAAGGTTTGGTATGTGCCCTGCTTGAAGGCGCTGAACTCGAAGCCGAAAAGACAAAAGCTGCTGGTCTCAAGCAGGTAGAGATCTCTGATCGTGCAAAAGGTGACCTGATCATGCTCGGTATCGGTGGTTTTTCCCCACTGACCGGTTTCATGAAAAAAGCTGACTGGAAAGGCGTATGTGAGAATCTTCAGATGGCTGACAGCACCTTCTGGCCTGTTCCTATCACCCTCGATGTAACCACTGCTGATGCTGCCGAGATAGCAGAAGGTTCTGAGATCGCTCTCGTTAAAGACGGTGTCGTTTTCGCTACCATGCTGGTAGAAGAAAAATACGAGATGACTGAAGCTGACAAGAAATGGGAATGTGAAAAAGTATTCCTGGGCGAAGGCGAAGAGTCTGTAGATGGTAAGTTCTGGGAAATCGCTCCAGAAGATCATCCAGGCGTTATCATGGTTCAGGCCCAGAAAGAGGTTAACCTCGCTGGTCCAGTTAAAGTGCTCTCCGAAGGCGAGTATCCTGCAGAGTACCCAGGCGTTTACCTCAAGCCTGCAGAGACCCGCGCAATGTTTGATGAGCGTGGATGGGCAAACGTTGCTGCTCTTCAGCTCCGTAATCCAATGCATCGTTCCCATGAGTATCTCGCCAAGATCGCTGTTGAAGTTTGTGACGGTGTTTTGATTCACTCTCTCATCGGTAACCTCAAGCCAGGTGACATTCCTGCAGAGACCCGTGTTGTAGCTATTGATATCTTGATCGAGAACTACTTTGTTAAAGAGAACGTAATCAATGCTGGATACCCACTTGATATGCGTTATGCCGGTCCTCGCGAAGGCCTCCTGCATGCTACCTTCCGTCAGAACTATGGCGTTAATAACATGTTGATTGGTCGTGACCATGCTGGTGTTGGTGATTTCTATGGTCTGTTTGAAGCTCAGGATATCTTTGATCGTATTCCTACAACTGGTGACGATGCAAAAGATCTTCTTTGTCGGCCAATGAAGATTGACTGGACCTTCTATTGCTACAAGTGTGACGGTATGGCTTCTCTGCGTACTTGTAACCATGGCAAAGACGACCGTGTTATCCTTTCCGGAACCAAGCTGCGTAAGGCTCTTTCTGATGGCGCCGAGATTGTACCTCACTTCGGTCGTGACGAAGTTCTTGATCACCTCAAAGTGTACTATGGTAACCTGAAAGAAAAAGTTGAGGTTAAAATGCAGAGTGCTGCTTCCGGCGACTCAATGTAATTTTTGATTTTCAATAGTTTAGTGACTTAGAAATGATTTTCTTGTTTTTTTTACAAGAAAATCATTTCGTGAAGGAACTTACCCCCGCTTTTTTCGGCGGGGGTCGTTAGAAAAGGAGATATCGCGGTAACGGGATATCTCCTTTTTTTTTGTGCCCGGTTCGGGTAAGTTTGCCTGGTAAATGGGTTAAGGCTATCCCTTAACCGTCCTACCTAATTTATATTTGAATAATTTGAGGATATTATGCAGGAATTACAGGTTGGGCTGGGTAATCGAAGTTATCCAATTATTATTGATAACGGATGTCTTCAACGTGTGGGTGAGGACCTGCTGAAAAAAAATATCGCCAAACGATATGGGGTTGTGGCTGACGATCTGGTCGCAGGCCTTTATGGCGATGTGCTGATGGCCAACCTTAAGGCAGCCGGTATCAATGCAGAACTTCTCGTTTTCCCCCATGGTGAAGCAAACAAAACCTTGCAGACCATCGGTGATCTGGCCGGCAGACTTGCCAGGCTCGGGTTCGATCGTAAGGACGCCCTGATTGGTCTTGGCGGAGGAGTAACAGGGGATATAACTGGTTTTCTCGCTTCCTCATATATGCGGGGTATCCCTTTTGTCCAGCTGCCAACAACCCTTCTTGCCCAGGTGGACAGCTCTGTTGGCGGGAAGACCGGGGTTGATATTCCTGAAGGCAAAAACCTTGTAGGTGCATTCTACCAACCAAAAGCAGTCTATATTGACACCACTGTCCTTGATACGCTCCCGCGAGAAGAATTGCTCGGAGGCTTGGGGGAGGTGATTAAATACGGTGTTATTCGGGATAAAGAATTCTTTCATTTCCTGCGTGAGAATCGCCAGGGAATATTGAATCTTGAACCGGAACTGATCAAGAAAACCGTACTGATATGTTGCAGGATTAAATCGGAAGTGGTTTCTGAAGATGAGAGAGAGGGTGGTGTCAGAAGAATTCTCAATTATGGACATACGATTGGCCATGCAGTAGAAGGTGCCTCAGATTATACTCTCATTCATGGTCTGGCTGTCTCCATCGGCATGGTGGCAGCGGCGAAGCTTGCCGAACTCAATGGGCTCCTGGTAAAAGATGATTACCAGAAAATCGTCGACATTCTAGAGTTGTATGAAATGCCGGTCGTGGTGCCGGGTTCACTTGATAGAGCCAGGATCAAGAAATATCTTCTGACGGATAAAAAAACAGTTGGCGGGAAGGTTTTTTATGTGCTTCCAACCGAAAT
>WTAT01000572.1 GCA_013139415.1 Desulforhopalus sp. | reverse complement strand
AGTATAACTAAAATTGTAATTGAAATTACAAAATAGAAACTATTTTTTTAAACTATCAATTTTATTTATCAAAGTTCCAAACATTACTCAAGGTAAAAGTGTATTGTATGCACATTCGTCATTCATTTGTATGGGGGTCCTAATTTTATGGAAATACAAGAGAAAACATTATCATGAATCGACTATCTCTTAGCAGTGTGATCCAATTCACGATCTAAAAGTCGAGTTTTTGGTATCCCGCGCTATATTCAGTTGAGAACTGGGAATTGTTAGAAAATTACCAGAATAGACAATGAAAAATATTTACAAACTGGTCTTTGCGACCAGGGCAACATCATACACAGCTTCCTCTCCAAGACAAAAAAGTAGTCACTCACCATTCCAGGGATCAACTTGTGAGCAGCCGATACATCTCTGCCATTTTTGATGGCAGGGAAAGCACTTCGTCAACAAAAATATAGTTTCCCCTGCCGAACATATGTGCCAGATAATCATGGGCGGATTTATCTATGGTTATACAGAAGGAATACACCCCGCCCCCTCGTGCCTCCAAGAGTGCTTTCCTGGTGTCCTCAATGGCATATTGTCCCTTGTAGTCATCGTAATCTTCAGGTTTTCCATCGGAAATCACCACCAGCAACCGAACATTACTTTGGGTTTCCTGCAGTTTTTTCGTCAAATGACGTATAGGTGGCCCCATACGGGTATATTCCTTTGGGCTTATGGCGGCAATCCTTCCCTGCACCTCAGCATTATACGGTTCACCTATATGCTTAATATGAAAGAGTTCACTCCGGGAACGTCTCATTCCGGAAAAGCCATATATTCCATATCGATCTCCTGCCACCTCAAGCGCTTCAGCCAGAAGAACCAGGGCCTCCTTTACTGCCACCCCCACCCAGCCTTCAGTCGAATTGGACATATCTACCAGAAACATGGCGGCAATATCTCTTTCATCTCGTAATAGTTGGACAAAGACACGATCCGATGGTGAAAGCCCCGCCCGGGTATCGCCCAGTGCCTCGATAAGGGCATCAAGATCGATATCATCACCATGACGACGCCTCCTGACAAATCGGTGCCGGGTCCGCAACATTTCAAACTGACGGCGCAGCTTATTGAGCTGCGGTTTATATTTTTCAAGTGTTCCAGCAACAAAACCAGATCGGACCGGATGAAGGGATTTTTCCGACAAAGAACACCAGTCAGAACGATAGCCAACTCGGCGGTAATCCCATTCATCATACATATGGACATTCACGGGCCTGAAGCTGGCAACCTCCTCGAGACTTCTGCAGTCCTGTCTGTTGATACCACGACCAGCCTGGCCTGCAGCGGCCTGCACATAAGCTTCTGGCAGAGTTCCAAGGTCATCTTCTATTTTCCTGATCAGAGCGGCAAGTTCTTCTGGAATTTCAAGCCCCTCATTGTCGAGGAGAATTGTGTCCTTTCCATTTGAGCTTTTCTCGTCTTGCTGCCCCTACATAAGGAGCAGGAGGTTTTCCTGCAAACTATTTGGAACATTGCCACCTTCACTCTTTTCGTTTTGCAGCGCACCTTGTTGTTCCAGAAAACCGGCAAGCATCGCCACAAACTTCCCCTTCTCTTCCTCCCGCCGTAACCTGATCGTTTCCCCAGCCCTCGCAAAATCAAATTCACCCAGCAACAGGGCTGCAGACCCAAGCGTATAAGAACCGGGCAACTTAAAAAATGTCGCATAAATCTCCGGCAAGACATCCCAAACTACTAATTCCCAAGGATCGTCAACCTTTTCCCAACCTGTATGCCTTGCACATATGGACACTCCGTCACTAGATCCATCAATACGAACACACTGCATTAGAAGGTTTTGTAAAGCGACACATTTTTCTTTTTTCCCATCAGTCGGAGCTATTTTTTTTATTAATCTGACACAGAGTTCCCGGCCTTGACGAATAAGTCCCGGAAATTCCAGCTCAAGATGTCGAAAAACCTTTATAAACTGGAGCACCGAAAAAAGATCGACAGACAACTGCCTGTCTGGATAACGGGAGAATAATTTCTGTTTGACATTGCCCAGACTGAACACATCAGAAAAGATTCGTGATCCAACATGCCCCCATTGCAGGCTGACAAGGAGTTTATAGAGGAAGATATTATTTTGTTTGCCTGGGAAAATATCAAGAAACTCAGGCAGGAAGATTGTACCAGTATCAGTAGATGGCAAAGGGGCAACAGCAAAATCAAAAGATCGTCCTGAAATTCCACGCATATAGTGGACCATTCTCGCAGATATTTCCTCGAACGCCACCCCAGCTTCTCCACGCATTGGACCAAGAAAAGACCTGTCAACGTCGGCCATAAACTGTCGCGCACCGAGTAATCCCTTTCTTTCGTATAAACCGAGAATCTGGCGTACCCATTCACCGAGCAGGTCAGTGGAGAAGAGATCCAACGCTTTAACACCACTTGTCAAATAGGAGAAACAGAGACTATGACTGACCGGCCATATAGCCCCCACATGACTTAACAGTGCCTCCATTGTGGTCTCATCCAACTCCTCCAGCTGTACAAAAATATCATCAACTTCCCAAGTATTGGGTCTGGAGGGTAAGACGCCGGCATAAAACCTTTTTTTGTGTTCAGAGAGTTCCATGCCATCCTGCTAGAAAAGGGAAAAGATCATCTCGTCCATAGCTGCCAAGAGCTCGGGATCATCGGTCAGGCTCTCAAGCATTCCAGCCCTGCAGGCGCTGACCGTATCAATACCGGAACTGATCAACCGGATTGTCTGAATTATTAATCTGGTTGAAGCACCTTCAGCGAGCCCGGATTCTTTTAGACTTCTGGTCATAGTGGCCAGCTTTACCATTCTGATCGCCATCTTTTCATCTATCCCACTCTCTCTTACCACAATTTCTTTTTCCAACTCTGCTGAGGGATAGTCAAAATTAAGCGAAACAAATCGCTGACGGGTTGAAGGTTTCAAATCCTTCAGCACACTCTGATAACCGGGGTTGTAAGAAACGGCCAACATAAACTCAGGGGGAGCTGTATAAAGTTTGCCAAGTTTTTCAACCGGCAACTCCCTTCTATCATCAGTCAGCGGATGTATGACGACGGTGGTATCCTTTCTTGCTTCAACTATCTCATCCAAATAGCAAATTGCCCCGGCTCGAACGGCAAGGGTAAGAGGACCGTCCTGCCAGAACGCCTCATTTTTTTTCACCAAGTATCGCCCGACCAAGTCAGACGTAGAGAGATCATCATGACAAGAGACGGTAATGAGCGGACTGTTAAGCCGCCAGGCCAGATACTGCATGAATCTGGTTTTACCGCAACCCGTCGGGCCTTTTAATAATAAAGGAAGTCGGTTGGCACTTGCTGCCAGGGCTATCTCAATTTCGTTTGCCTGGGGGAGAAAAAAGGGCTCGGAAGTTATCCGATGTTCTTCAAGCCTGCATTCTAGTGGTACATTCATAGGTGTCCTCATAATGAAATAGATGACAATGTTAAGAACATATGACACCTTCTCGTACAGGACAAGGCGAAGCCAAAAGGAAGATTTTGCTCTCCCAGTTGACCTGGTATGACAAATATCGTACTGTACCTTGTCCCAAAGAGCTCACTCTCACGATATCGTAATTACCAGGTTTTTTTAGTGCCTTACTCCTAAAAGCCTGTCATTCAGTTCAATACCCCCTTGAGGGGTACTCTTTTTAGTGCCCGCTCGGAGTCTGTCGCTTACCTGACGGGTATAAAAAACAAGATATCTGGAGGGTGAATAAAATTAGAAACTTAAATATAACAACAAGGCACTTATACCCCTCAAGGGGGTACTAAAAAGAGTCCTGGCTTATTTTCCCGTTTACCGGGGTTAGAATCAACGTCACTTCAGTAAATGGATTACCATGAATATTTTCGAAAAAATATACTCATTACTCGCAATTATCTTTGCAGCGGGTGTTATTACCTGCCTGATATACTTCCCCCAGCTACGTCAACTTGACCGCCTCATTCCGATCTGTCTGCTGGGCTTAGTCACCAACATAGGATTGATGTTCATTGTCCTCCGAGATATTTATTCCAGACAGTTCCGCGACCAGGGCAGGAAATATTTCTGGATGGCACTGGTATTACTCTTCTGGCCTTCCATCCTTTTTTATCTACCCAGATACGGTTTTAGGCCAAGAGTCATATAACGGCGACGTTATTGCCATCTTTCAGAAAAAGAGAGGATGATGAGCCGTTTTTTCAGCAACCGCTCGTTCCTTTCTTGACATCCATATAAATACAAAGTATTTTTCTTCTCTTTTGATTTCAAATCCACCGACATTTGTCATATTTGCAATAACTCGGTGATACGCTATAAGCGTTTTAGTACCTTACTCCTGAAAGCCTGTCATTCAGTTCAATACCCCCTTGAGGGGTATAAAAAACAAGAAATCTGGAGAGTGTTTTGAAATTAGGGAATTAAAGCAATCTCCAGATAGCGAACGTAGAGAGACCTTCGAGGCACTTATCCCCGCAAAGCACGGGGACTAAAAAGAGTATCCCCTTGTGGGGTGTTAGTGCCTTACTACAGAAAATCTGTCACTCTTTTCTTTGGGGTTATTGTTAATGATTAATGACTGGCACCTGAAAAAGGCCATCTGCGATATTTGACTGCAATAAATAATTATGTTTGAAAACTTAACAGACAGGCTTGAAGGAGTTTTTAAGAATCTCCGCGGCCATGGCAAACTCTCTGAAGAAAACATTGATGAGGCTATGCGTGAGGTACGCACTGCCCTTCTGGAAGCCGATGTCAACTTCAAGGTAGCTAAAAATTTTGTTGCAACCGTCACTGAAAAAGCAATCGGCCGGGAAGTGTCCAAAAGTCTCTCGCCAGGACAGCAGATCATTAAAATCGTCCACGAGGAAATGGTTACCCTCCTCGGTGGAGATACACAACAGATCGAACTGGACGGCAGGCAGCCGGTCGTCATAATGATGGCAGGTCTCCAGGGCTCGGGTAAGACAACCACTTCCGGCAAGCTTGCCAAATTACTCAAGAGCAAAGGTCGAAAGCCCTACCTGGTCCCAGCCGATATTTACCGCCCCGCAGCCATTGAGCAGCTTCAGGTACTTGGCTCTCAAATCGATGTCCCCGTGCATCCGTCGACCACCGGTGTGAAGCCTGTTGACCTCTGTCGTCAGGCGATGAGCGAGGCCGCTGTTCATAATTACGATACAGTGATTATAGATACTGCCGGACGTTTGCATGTTGACGAGACTTTGATGGGCGAACTGCAGGAGATTCAAGCAGCGGTCCCACTCTCGGAAATCCTGTTTGTGGCTGACGCCATGACTGGCCAGGATGCAGTAACGGTTGCCGATAAGTTCAACAAAGACCTTGAAATAACCGGTATTGTCCTTACTAAAATGGAAGGTGATGCCCGGGGTGGCGCAGCACTTTCCATTAAGAACATCACCGGAAAACCGATCAAATTTGTCGGTATTGGTGAAGGGCTTGAAGATCTTGAGATCTTTCACCCGGAAAGGGTTGCCTCCCGCATTCTCGGCATGGGCGACATTCTCAGCCTCATCGAAAAAGCTGAGGCGGTTGTCGACAAAAAAGAAGCCGACAGGCTCGCCAATAAATTAAGGAAAAACCAATTCACCCTGGAGGATTTTCTTGAACAGATCCAGCAGATCAAGAAAATGGGTTCCCTCGAACAGATTCTTGATATGGTTCCCGGTATCAACAAGCTTAAACAGCTAAAAGATGCCCCGAAACCTGATGAAAAAGAGCTTGTCAAAACGGAAGCTATAATCCGTTCGATGACTAAAAAAGAAAGAAGTAATCATAAAATCATCAATACCAGCAGAAGGAAACGCATTGCGGCCGGTTCCGGTACGGATATTGGTGATGTCAACAGAGTACTGAAAAGTTACTCGGAAATGTTGAAGATGATGAAAAAATTTCGTGGTAAACCCGGAGCTATCACCGGAGTAAAACGTAGAAAAGTGCCTAAAGGCATGAAAAGAAGATAAAGTCTCTGGAAATCGTATTTTTCAGAGAATCAGTGCAATAACTCACACAATTAACCGGAGGATATACCGGAATGGCTGTACGTATTCGATTGACCCGATTTGGCAGAAAGAAAAAACCTTTCTATCGTATTATTGTTGCCGACAGTGAAAGCAAGCGTGACGGCAAATTTCTTGATGTAATAGGAACCTATGACCCTCTCAAGGATCCTGCTCTTATCAATATTAACAACGATAAGCTGCAGGAATGGCTTGGTCGAGGCGCCTTGCCGACGATAACTGTAAAAAGTCTGATCAAGAAAACTTCCACTGTTTCACAATAGTGATGGAAGAACTTATAGCCGTTATCGCCAGATCTCTAGTTGATCAACCGGATGCCGTCAAGGTCACAAGGACTGATGAAGAAAATAATGTGACCCTTGAACTGGCAGTTGCTCCAGAAGATTTGGGCAAGGTCATTGGTAAGCAGGGAAGGACAGCCAGAGCACTTCGCTCCATACTGGCTGCCACTGCGGCCAAAGATGACAAACGATCACGACTAGAGATTGTTGAATAACCCGTAGTTGTAATGGCCGACGACTATTCTTACCCCACTGACAAGTATGTGCTCTTAGGCAAAGTTGCCAAGGCACATGGCTTGCGAGGTGAAGTTAAAATCTTTTCCTTTTCGGGACAACCCGAAAATTTCTGTGGGTACAAAGAGGTTATCCTGGTAAATACCACTGGAAACCTCTCTTCGGCCTTTGCAATCGAAAAATTCAGGGTCCAGGGAAGAACAGTTATAGTCAAACTGGATCGAGTTGATAGTCGAGGTCAGGCTGAGGAAATTGAAGGTATGGGTGTTCTTCTCGCCAAAGACCTTCTTCCAGATACAGCCGAAGACGAATTTTACTGGTACCAGTACGAAGGTAAATTAGTCTTTGACCAGAGCGGCCGGAGCATTGGCAGGGTTGAGAGTCTTTTCAACAATGGTGCCCAAGATATTATAGTTGTCAAATCGGGAACGGAGGAAATCCTTATTCCGGTTACAAAAAGTATAATTGTAAAAGAGACAGCCGAAGAACTGATCGTAAACCCACCGCCTGGGTTGCTGGACCTAAAGAATGAAGCAGGCGATTAACTGTGTTCGAAGTCCCCTGAATGATCTTTGACATTTTAACAATTTTTCCCGACCTTCTCGAGTCACCTCTTAAAGAGGGGATTATCCGAAGGGCGCGGTTAAATGGACAGATCAGTACAAATATTATCGACCTCAGGATTTTTGCCGACGGTCCCCATTCCATGACCGATGATCGCCCCTTTGGAGGCGGTGAGGGCATGGTTATGAAACCTGAGCCTTTGGCGGCGGCGGTTGAAAGCAGAAAAAATATTGGCCAAAGTTCCAGGGTAATTCTGCTCAGCCCACAAGGTCGTAGCTATAATCAGGCAATTGCTGAGGAACTTTCGACAGAGGCTCATTTAGTTCTGGTTTGTGGAAGGTACGAAGGAGTTGATGAGCGTTTTCGTGCTGAATATGTGAACGATGAAATTTCCATTGGTGATTTTATCCTCACCGGAGGTGAGCTCGCCGCTATGGTGATCATTGATTCGATCACCCGGTTGCTGCCTGGAGTTCTTGGTTGCGCCGATTCAGCAACAAAAGACACCTTCAGCAGAAACCTGCTCAAGCATCCGCAATACACTAGACCAAGGGTGTTCAACGAGCACTCGGTTCCGGAAGAGCTATTGTCCGGTAACCATGAAAAAATTGAGGCATACCGGTTTATCGCCTCGGTTAAGCGGACCCTGGAAAGACGTCCAGACTTAATAAGAAATGAAAAGTTCACTGCCAGTGAGATTTTACTGCTTAAGAAGAACAACCTTTTGAAGGTTGTAGAAAAAACTCAGTGCAATCAAAAATGAAATAACGTATCAGGGTATGACTACTTTAAATATTGCCCTTATACATCACCCAGTGGTGAACAAAAAGAGCGAAGTAATAGGTTCGGCTGTAACGAATCTCGATATACATGACATAGCCAGGGCGGCAAAAACCTACGGAGTTTCTCGTTATTTTATTACTACTCCATATGAAGACCAGCAACAACTGGTCAGGGAATTGTTGGCCCACTGGCAAACAGGACATGGCGCTACATATAATCCAGCCAGGAAGGAAGCGCTGAGTATAGTGCAGCTTGCCGATTCATTTGATGAGGTGCTAACAATCCTCACCAAACAATACGGCACGCGACCACTGGTAGTTGGCACCAGTGCTCTTATACGTGACA
The DNA here is from genome assembly GCA_013139415.1 of Desulforhopalus sp. Lineage (GTDB taxonomy): Bacteria > Desulfobacterota > Desulfobulbia > Desulfobulbales > Desulfocapsaceae > Desulforhopalus_A. The sequence continues at coordinate 20,662 of WTAT01000572.1, read as the reverse complement.
ACACCCTTAGTTATCAGAAACTAGCTGAGAAAATTAAACAAAGATATCCTGTTTTGCTGCTTTTTGGTACAGCACATGGCCTGGCTCCCGAAATAGTGCAATTAACAGATGCTACCCTCCCCCCGATTAAGGGAGGAACAGAATACAATCATCTCTCGGTTCGTTCAGCGGCGTCGATCATCATTGACAGACTGCTCGGATCTTGAGATCATACAAGGTTTTCAATTCAACAATCGTATTAATTTATCAACAGGATCTAATCCTCTCCCCGATAAGAAGGGATAAGTTCCTTAACGAAATTATATTCTTTTTAAAAAACCAGAAAATAATTTCTAAGACACTACATATACTTCAACCTATAGAAGACGCTATGAGCACAATTATTGAAAGAATCAACCAAGAGCAAATGCGCCAAGACCACCCGGATTTCCGTCCCGGTGACACTGTGAAAGTACATATCCGCATCATTGAAGGCGGTAAAGAGCGGGTCCAGATGTTCCAGGGTGTGGTTATCAAGCGAAAGCGCGGTACCATGGATGCCTCATACACTGTACGAAAAATCTCCCACGGTGTTGGTGTGGAAAAGACTTTTGCATATCACAATCCCCGTATAGAGAAAATTGAAGTTGTCACTCGGGGTCGTGTTCGCCGTTCTCGTCTTTATTACCTCCGCAACCTGACTGGTAAAGCCGCACGTATTCGCGAACGCGGACTTCCACGTTAACTGCACAGAGACTTACCATCTTGGTTCTGACTCAGGTACTTGCCTGCAGTCAGAACCAAATCCGGGCAGACAAATATCCTGCCTCGATGATGAACATCATTTTTCCCGAACTTAGCGGTAGTGAGGATAACTTCCATTTTGAACGTTTCCTCTATTCAAAGGGATTATTCTGCGTTGCCGGTTGTGACGAAGCTGGCCGTGGCCCACTGGCTGGGCCTGTTGTTGCCGCCGCTGTCGTCTTGCCCCCTGACTGTGACCATTCCTTTTTTGTTGATTCAAAAATTTTAACCCACCGTAAAAGGCTCGAACTGAGTGATCGCCTGCATAAAATCGGTGCATCTTTCGGTATTGGTATCGTTTCTGAACAAAAAATAGACGAGATCAATATTCTTCAGGCCTCGCTACTTGCTATGAAACGCGCAGTGAAAAACCTGCCCGGCCCCTCTCCTGATTTCATTCTTGTCGACGGTAAATTTACTATACCCATGTTCACCGCCCAGAAAGCCCTGGTGAAAGGTGAATCGAAAAGTGGCTCCATTGCTGCCGCGAGCATTCTTGCTAAAGTCGGGCGAGACCGCATTATGGTCGAATACCACCATCAATTTCCTGCCTATAATTTTCAGAAGAATAAAGGCTATCCTACGCGTGAACACCGCCTGGCAATTCAAACAAACGGGATATGCCCAATTCATCGCAAAACTTTCAAGGGAGTGAAAGAATATGCTGAACAGTCGGCAGTGTCTCGGGAAAAGCGGTGAGCAATCAGTCGCCAAACACCTCAAAAAAAAGGGCTACAAAATACTCACCCAAAACTATCGCTGCAAACTCGGAGAAATTGATATTATCGCCAGAGATGGTCCGGTCCTTGTTTTTATCGAGGTCAAAACCAGGTCCGGGCTTAATTACGGTTCTCCCGCCGCAGCCGTTAATGCAAGAAAACAAAAACAGATAAGTAGAGCCGCACAATGTTATCTGGCCGAACATAATCTCTTCGATTCTCCTGCCAGATTTGATGTGGTTTCGGTTCTCTGTGACAAGTCCAACCACCATAGAATAGATCATATCAACAACGCATTTGACCTTTGCGATTAGCTGATTAGCTGATTACCATAAATGGGAAGTTGGGATACTTGATGTTCTTCCCGGCTTTGCTTAATTAATTTTTCAAGGTACACTATCTGCTATGACAATAATTGGAATTACCATGGGTTGCCCTGCGGGGATTGGTCCTGAAATTATTCTTCGCTATTTTGCTGGAAATGAAGATTCCACAAATATTCGGGCAGTAGTTCTCGGAGACAGAAAAGTTCTTGAAAAATGTAGCGCTGACCTGCAGTTACCCGCGCAATGCGTATCATGGACTCCTGGCTCCCCTTTGCCTGCAAGTGGCATCCCTGTGGTTCAACTCTCTGCACTTGAACTGGAGGATATTGAATGGGGACATCCCAATAAGGCCACAGGTATCGCCATGGCACACTATATTGAGTCTGGCGTGAAACTTGCCCAGCAGGGTCACATTCAGGGAATTGCGACATGTCCAATTTCCAAGAGTTCTCTCAATGATGCAGGATACCATTTTCCCGGGCACACAGAAATGCTGGCGACGTTGACAAAAGCCCCCTCCTTTGCGATGATGATGGCCGGCAGCAAACTCCGAGTCACTTTAGTCACTATTCACTGCCCACTCCGTGATGTGGCTAATTCACTTACCAAAGAGGCGGTCTACAGCATGATCCGTACAACTCACCAAGCCCTGGGGATAGACTTTGCCATCAATGAGCCAAAGATCGCAGTCGCCGGACTCAACCCCCATGGCGGAGAGAACAGGCTTTTTGGCAGCGAAGAGGAACAGGTCATCGGACCGGCCATTGAACTCGCCCGAACAAAAAAAATTAATGTTTCAGGTCCTTACCCACCGGATACTGTCTTTTTCAAAGCTGCCTCAGGAGATTTTGATGCGGTGGTCTGCATGTATCACGATCAGGGACTTATTCCTTTTAAACTCCTCCATTTTGAGGATGGTGTGAACATCACTCTCGGGTTGCCGATTGTACGTACATCCGTTGATCATGGCACGGCCTATGATATCGCCGGGAAAGGTTTAGCCAGCCATCGGAGCCTTGATGAAGCAGTCAAACTAGCCGCGGTCATAAGCCGCAACAGAGCGAGCCACAGCAGGTAAGGAAAACATCATGACCATCCCGGGAAGAAAAGGAGTATTGATAGTATTTGAGGGTACGGACGGTACCGGTAAATCTACCCAGTTGCAGCTGCTCAGTCGTTATCTGCAGGACAAAGGCTATCCGGTTATCACTACCCGTGAACCAACCGAGGGTCAGTACGGCCAGAGAATACGAGAGCTTTATGTGAACCGAAGCAAATACAGCCAGGACCAGGAACTTGAACTGTTTCTGGCTGATCGACGGGAACACGTGCATAACCTTTTGGTTCCAGCTCTGGAACAGGGAAAAGTTATCCTCTGTGATCGGTATTTTCTATCCACAGCCGCATATCAGGGTGCCAGAGGATTTGATCCTGAAGAGATTATGACACTGAACCATTTTGCCCCTGATCCTGATCTTGCTTTACTTTTCCAGGTACCCCTTGATACGGGGCTGAAAAGAATCACCTCTGGACGAGGGGATGAGCTGAATGATTTTGAGCAAAGGGAGAGTCTTGATCACGTTGCAGCCATTTTTTCTTCCATCAAACGGCCCTACATCCGGCGGATCGACTCTACCGGATCGATTAAGGAGGTTCATCGCATGGTAATAGAGCACGTCAACCCTCTTCTCCCTGCATCTTTAACCGATCAGGTTTAAACTATGGTCCGCCGCGTTCATCTCTTCTTCATTCTTTTCTGCTGTGTCTTTCTTGGCTCTTGTACGACCTATCCAATGACCTCGGCACAACCTCCTGATAAAGAAGATCAGGCAGATCTCTCATGCGCCTATTTTTATTTTCTCTGGGGTACCCACGCAGAATTCAATGAGCAGTATGCCGAAGCACTTGAGGCGTACGAAAAATCTTTGATCTGCGATCAGGAAGCCAGCTATGTAAAAGAGAAAATTCCAGTACTCCTACTCAAAATGGGTGAATTTGCAATAGCTACGGATTGGCTGGTCCAAGCTATATTGGATCACCCCGACAACATTACTTACCGGCTCCTTTTGGCAAATCTGTATATTCAGCAGGAGGAGGTTGAAAATGCTATTTTATTGTATAACGAAGTACTTGAAAGGGAACCGGATAATGAAGGAGTACATTTACGGTTGGCCCTCCTTTACAGCCATTTGGAAAAATATGAAACGGCAGAGGAAATATTCAGGAAATTGTTGGAGAATGACGTTGATTCTTATTTTACCCATTTGTCCTACGCCAGACTGTTGCAGCAGATGGAGAAATATCCTGATGCAATTCGCGAATTTGAAAAGGCTCTCACCCTGAACTGGTCAAAAGATTTAGCTTATGAAATCGGCTACCTCTACTCAACTCAAGAAATGTTTAATGATTCCCTGAGAATCTATACTACGATAACCGACAATGACCAGTTTGATGAACGTGCGGCACTAAGTCGCATTCAGGCCCTTGTCGATTTGGAACGAGAAGACGAAGCTCTGAAAGAGCTATACACTACTCGCTCTTCCAGTAAAAATCCGGCGAATATTGATCTCATTATTGGCAAGCTGTTGTTGCGGAAAAATGAAATCAATCAGGCCAGGGAAGTCCTGACCAAACTTACCAGGGAAACCGAGAATACCGAGGCTCGATATCTCCTTGCGCAGATAGCCTATCGAGAAGAAGATTACGACACCAGCCTCGCTCATCTCGCTTACATCAACATTGAAAGTGATGAACTCGAAGAAGCAGTTTATTTGCAAACGCGTATCCACCAAAAACAGGGGAACATTGATGAAGCTATAAAGCTTCTGAAAAAACATACCGCTACGGAAGCCGGTCGGAGCCCACTTTTCTACGTCCTTTTATCTTCTCTGTATCAGACAAAAGGGGAATATGTCGCAGCCATGCAACTCATGGAAGCGGGGATAAGTATCTACCCGGACAATTTGCAACTGCTTTTTGAGTATGCTCTGGTGCTGGAAAAAAACGATTTAACCGAACAGGCACTCATTGTGATGGAAAGCGTGCTGGATGTGCAGCCGGACCATGCCGAAGCTCTTAACTACATTGGATACACCTGGGCTGACAAGAACATTCATCTCGACAAGGCACTTGAATACATTTTAAGAGCAGATATGCTCAAACCAGACAACGGCTTTATCATCGACAGCCTTGGCTGGGTGTACTACCGTCTTGGTGATTTTCAAAAAGCGCAGAGAGAACTCGAACGTTCCTTGGTACTCATCCCGGATGACCCCCACATCTACGATCACCTTGGCGACGTATATCGTTCTCTTAAGAGATTTAATAAGGCCAGAGAGGTCTACCAAAAGGCCTATGAAATATTCAAGGATGAGAAAAATAAAGTTAAAATTAAACAGAAAATCGATGCCCTGGAAAACCAATAAGCCATTATTTGTATACATTAAACAAACCCTGCTCTTCCTGCTTGCGTCGTTTTTTCTTGCCGGTTGCGCCTCTAAACCATGGACAGAACCGCTGAAAGACAAGGAGGCCGACTATACCACACAAATAATTGATTCTCTTGTTGCCCGGGATTTAGCATGCGGCGGAACCCTGGAGGGTGATGTTGTCTTTTTCTACCAGAACCCGCTTAAAAAGAAAGCACTGAGTGGATTTCTGCAATTTTCCGAACCCTCGTCGTATAAATTTGTGATGGCAAACCCCTTCGGGCAGCCAATCCTTGTTATAACCGGGGATCAGGTCACCTTCCAAGCCATTAACACTCTTAAGAAACAATATCTGGCTGGAAGCCTGAGTTCCTTCGGCCTTCGCAATGACATTCCAAGCTATTTCCTTAAAGGCAATTGGAGTGGTTGGCTCACCGGCAGGAATGAGCTATCCAGCCAAGCAATAACCGACATTCGCAACGATCGGGACTCAAGGGGAGTATGGCTTACATTTCAGAGTGAAGAACAGGCTGGGGTGTACCATCTACTTCTAGACCCCGAAAGAGAGGTTTATCTAGGCCTTATTCTGGAAAATGCCTACAACGAGACAGTTGCAGAAATAGCCTATGACAATTGGGTGACACTGGGAAAATGCAGGCAACCTCTGGAGATCAACATCACAGGACTTGACTATGGAATAGAGATGCGCATAGAACTGTCAAATGTTCTCATTACCGATGAGCGGAAAACGTACCGGCTAAAACCTCCCCCCGGATACATTCGGCGGTATATGAAGTAAGATTTTCGCATTAGTCCAACGACTTGTTCCACCTATTGAGCTATTGAGCACCCTGATCTGGAGAGTGTATTTATGGAGAGTGTATTTAAATTGGAAATTTAAATTGACCACCAAGGCACTTATACCCCTCAAGGGGGTACTGAACTGAGTCCCGGCTTATTTCCCGTGTACCGGGGTTAGTGTTATGATCAGTGTATTCTCCTGCTTCAGGAACTCGCTGACATATTGAACCGTCATGTCCTTTGACAAATCGATAACTGCTCTGGTCTTCTTAACAGGTACCTGATCCAATCCTGAACGAATGGCTGAAGCAAGGACACCACCAGTTATGGAAATGACGTTTTTACCCCGATAAGTGCTCTGTGGGAAATCAATTACCAAACGAGGATTATCTCCCCTTAAGGTAAATATTTTAGGAACCACGGATGCACTCAAGGTGAAGGTTATGGTCTCTTTAGTTTCGGAATTTTTGATATGTGTAATCGATTTAATTACTACTGATTTCTCCAACTCGGTAAAGGCAACGACAAGTAAAGAAAACCACCTCATCAGCTCCATCCTTTTTTACATATCATAACAAACATTTATGTTAAATATTTAGCATAACATTTTTGATTACATCATCCTGGCTTGAAAAGTCAATCAAATTTAAGTAAATGGAGGGGGCAGTCAACAAGACAGCGCTCTAAGACATGTAGTCACCAGCCTCTGCTCTCTTGTAATTTTCTATGGATTCCTAATGACAGATCGTACAATACTTTCCTCCATCACCCGCCCTGGTCGCTACCTCGGCCATGAATATAATTCCGTTCGAAAAGCATGGGAATCCGCACAGATCCGTTTTGCTCTCATTTTCCCTGACCTCTACGAGATCGGTATGTCTCACCAGGGACTGCAGATTCTCTACCATCTTTTAAACAACAGAGATAATTTTCTGGCAGAAAGATGCTTTTGCCCGGATATCGATCTTGAACAATTGCTGCGACAAAAAGAGACACCGCTGACGAGCCTTGAATCGGCGCGCCCTCTGACCGATTTTGATGTACTGGGAATTACTCTGCCCTACGAACTCTGCTACACCAACATATTGACAGTCCTCAGTCTGGCCGCTATTCCCCTCTATTCCCATGACAGGGACAACTCTTTTCCCTTGCTCCTGGGTGGCGGGGCATGCTCACTTAACCCGGAGCCGGTAGCAGATTTTTTTGATGCTATTCTGTTGGGTGATGGAGAAGAAGCAATTATCGACATAGCATCTCTTCTGGCCAAGCACAAAAATGACAAGCTTGCCAAAGATGTTCTCCTTGATCTCCTTGCCGATATTGACGGAGTATACATACCGGCTCATTTCCAACCGGAATACAGCCCCCATGGAAAATTGCTTGCAATTCACCAAAAAGGAGGCAGTAAAGAAAAAATTACTCGAAGGGTTTTAGGCGATCTTAATGAGATAGATCACCTCAAACAACCTATTGTGCCAAACGCCAAAATCGTCCATGACCGCATGGGTATCGAGGTGGCCCGTGGATGTACCAGAGGCTGTCGCTTCTGTCAGGCCGGAATTACCTACAGACCTGTGCGGGAGAGGAGCTCTGAAAAGATTATGGAACTGGCTGAAAGCGGTTTGGATGATTCAGGGTTTGAGGAACTTGCACTGTTATCACTCTCAACTGGGGATTATTCTTGCCTGGAACAAACCCTTCCCCAGTTGATGGACAGGTTCGCCGAAAAGTTTATCTCAGTGGCCATGCCTTCAATGCGGGTGGGAACCCTTACTCCTGACATCATGGAACAGGTGAAAAGAGTTCGAAAAACCGGCTTTACTCTTGCCCCGGAGGCCGGCAGCGAAAGGCTGCGGCGTGTCATTAATAAGGGAATCACTGAAGAAGATCTCATCGCCACCTGCACGGAGGCCTTCGCTCTTGGCTGGCGGGTCATCAAATTCTATTTCATGATCGGCCTGCCCACCGAAACAGAACAGGACATTAATGAAATAACCCAACTTGTGCAAAAAGCCATGGCAGTGCGCAGTAGTGGACCGGGCAAGGGGAAAAAACAGATAAACGTGAGCGTCGGCACCTTTGTACCCAAACCCCACACTCCTTTCCAATGGGAAAGACAACTCAGCCAGGAAGAGAGCAAGCAAAACATACGTCGCCTGCAAAACGGCCTGCCAAGAAAAGGATGTAATTTCAGATACCATAGCCCCCAAATCAGTTTTCTGGAAGGTGTCTTCTCCCGTGGTGACAGACGTCTATCCAGACTTATGGAACTTGCCTGGCAGGCGGGTGCGCGTCTTGACGGTTGGGACGAACATTTTGACCTGTCTCGCTGGCAGAAAGCGGCAGAGCTTTGCCAGCTTGATCTTGACGAGTTCCTGCGAGCCAGGGAGATGGACGAAATCCTCCCCTGGCAGCATCTCCAGACAGGAGTCGACCTTCAGTTCCTAAAGGATGAATTGGAGAAAGCTAAAGGAGAAGTATACACTCCCGACTGCCGCTACCATGCCTGCCAGAAATGCGGCCTCTGTGATTTTGAAACCCTTTTTCCCATTGTTTATAATCGTTCAGGTAAAGAGGTGGATACCGAAAAACCATGCTCCACCCTAATAGACAAAGATACAACTACAGACAAAGATACAACTACAAGTAATAGATCTGTCGAAACAGGCCACTTTAAATATATTGTACATTATTCAAGATCCGGGGATATCTGTTTTCTCGGCCATCTGGAAATACTTCAGGTTATCTTTCGCACCCTTCGTCGTGCGAAGGTTACGACCAACTACAGCCAAGGCTTCAACCCATCCCCGAAAATCTCATTTGGACCGGCCCTGCCAGTAGGAACAGAAAGCCTTGCTGAGTTTTTCATCATGGACCTCCCCACCCCACTCAATAATCCTGCATCGATCATGGAACGACTCAATGCCAAAATCGCTCCTGGGTTAAAGGTAACAAAGATTGATCTCCATTCCGGGAAGATTCCGCAAAAAGTTCGCATATCATACAATCTCACTCTCCCTGGAAACATCACGGACTCTGAAAGAATCAGAGCTAAAGAGTTTGTTAACAGCAAGAGCTATGTCATAGGAAAAACCAGGAAGGGAAAAACAAAAGAGATCGATATTCGGCCACTTATTAATGATTTTTCCATTTTTAACTCCGAAATGGTACAAATAGAGATAGACTCGGCCAGTGGTCAACCGGGGATTAAACCACTCGAAGCTCTCACTGAGATCCTTGGTCTGGATAAAGAGCGTAGCCTGCAGACCAGGATTCTCAAAACCGGCTGGCATGCATTAGATGAACGCTGACCAAGCACCATGCTCATAAAGGCACGACAAGGCTCCAGGACAAATTAATATGATAAAATTTACCCGAAACGTGCTATCTGGAGGTAGTTTATTTTCCACCATATTATTTTCCACCGTATTATGGATACTGTTACTTCTCCAGCCGTATCGTGTTTATGCTTTGCCGGAGGCCACACAATTCATCAATAATGGTGGATATATCGTTCATGACGAAACAGGTTTGCTAAGATTCCGGGAGCAGGATCTCTTTATTCCCGCCTCCACTCTCAAGATTCTCACCAGCCTGGTTGCCCTCGAGAAGCTGGGAAAAGAGTACCGCTTCGAGACCCATTGTTTTCTCGATGAGCAAAATAATCTCTATATCAAAGGCTATGGTGATCCCTTCCTGACCTCCGAGGCCATCTTGGATATAGGAAAAAAACTTGCCGAACGGGGTGTTCAACAACTCGGGTCACTCTTTCTGGATGAAAGCAGTTTTGCCTTAAACGGGGAAACAGCAGGAGAGGAGAATTCCCACAACCCTTATGATGCTCCCAACGGCGCTCTAGCGGTAAATTTCAACGCCCTGCCTATACAGGTAGCAGGCGATACCACCATTAGCTCCGGCGAAGCCCAGACTCCACTCATCGCCCTGATGACAGAGGCGGGCGTCAATCTTTCACCAGGCATGCACCGCCTAAATGTTGACACTTTATCTCAACCCGGACAGCTATCACCGATCCTGCGCTACACAGGAGAATTGTTTATTGCTCAATTTAAACAGGCCGGAATAAGCGTACAAAACGGTTACAGTAAGAAAATTGTCCCGAAGGATTTAAAACTGATATATGTCCATCACAGCATTAAATCATTAGAAGAGATCATCAGGGCATGCCTGAAAAACTCCAACAACTATATTGCCAACCAACTTTTCCTTGCATGCGGGGTCAAGGATCACGGACTACCGGCCACCTGGAATAAATCCCGTCGAACCTTTTCTTTTTTTACCGAAAACATTTTGCAACTCAGCCCTAAGCAGATCACTATAAAAGAAGGCTCCGGACTGTCCAGAGAAAATAGGCTGAGCCCTGTCGCGCTTCTTGCTATCCTTGACATGTTCAAACCCTATAGTTCTCTTCTCAATAAAAAGAGTAACGTCCTACTTAAAAGCGGGACAATGAAAGATGTGTACTGTTATGCCGGGTACTTTCCACAGGGAAACAACCTGATACCCTTTGCCATCCTGCTCAATCAAGCTAAAAACAATCGCTATAGAGTCCTCAAAGTATTAAATACTGCTCTCCAGCATCAAAGCACAAGTCAAACAAACCGGTAAGCAACTGAAACAATAACCAGTATATTCCTTCTTAACATTTGAAATTACTTGCGTTTAATCAAAACTTGGTTCATTATTACTGGCATGTAATTTGTCAGGTAATTATTTGTTAATAATTATTTGTTAATATTTAGTGCCTTTTCTATCGTTTTCTACACCCTAACCCATAACCCTAATTAGTTACTATCGATTGCCTGGCAATAGTCTTTCAGGAGATTCGAATGTCACCGCTACCTCTTTCCAGCAGGGGAACCATCGGATTTTTTTTTCTCTTTCTTATCTTCTTTGCTGGTTGCAGTGCTCCTCCGGGAAATCCTGCAGACGGGAAGAGATGGTTTCTAATGAACAATTGTTCTTCGTGCCACGGTCCCCATGGCAATGATGGCCGAGCTGTCAATATCGCCGGTCTCGAAATGGGTTTTGGTAGCTTTTTAAGAAAAATAAGAAAGACCGATACTCAGATCATGCCATCTTTTCCGGAAACAAAAGTTTCCAAGCAGGATGCTGCTGATATCTATGCCTATTTGAGATCCATAACACCGGAAATCACTCGGTAAATATGTGAGAAAAAAATAGCCGAAAAACCGGGGAATATCCTCGACTTCTTTTGATAATGATTACTATTGTAGTTTATAGTATTTAACCTTTCACATTATAAGGAGAATTGTATGGTAGAAAATCTCTATTTATTTCTGGAAAAAGTCGGTTTCGCCCATCCTCTCCATCCAATGCTCACCCATGTTCCCATGGGCATGGTGATTGGTATGGTTGTCTTTTCCTTTCTCGCTTTAATCTGGAAAAATGGAACTTTTGGTCAGACAGCCTTTCATTGTTCTGTACTTGCCCTTCTTACTGTACTCCCGGTAATAGGCGCAGGTATGCTTGACTGGTTACATCTTATGGAAGGAGAGTGGAACATCTTCATAAAAATCAAGATGATTCTGGGAGTCCTTCTTACCATACTCCTGATCTTCTCTGTCATACTGAAAAGAAAGGGTGCCACGCCCAGTAAGATGTTTCTCATCTATCTACTTTGCCTGGCCTGTGCGGGAGGACTAGGGTACTCAGGTGGAGAACTGGTTTACGGGTAACACCCTCGCGAAAACATTGCTGCACCCAGCTTTGCAACTGTAGCAAAGCCGGGTGTGGTACATTCTCTCACTTAGCTGTGATCCGTACGGAACTGGCTATTTTCTCCTTGTTTAAAGGCATCTTATACAAAATGCGTTTATATCCTTTACTTAGCTGCTAACTACCAGCTCCTGTCGTTATTGATCCGACAAACCAATTCACATAATTCCTCGTCAGTGTTGAACTATGGACATGTTTGGTGGCGAAAGACGAAAAATAAATCCCCATCATAAATCCCCATTATTATAGGCTAACTTAAGCCATGGCATCTTCAAGTGCAGCGTTTAATGTAGCGCTTGGACGCATGATCTCTTTAACCTTTTCTGGGTCTGGGTGGTAGTAACCACCTGGATCAGCTGCCTGGCCTTGAACAGCGCCTAGCTCTGCTAAGATCTTAGCTTCATTGTCAGTTAATACTTTCGCAAGTTTGACGAATTTAGCTGCTAATTCAATATCTTCTGTCTGCGCTGCAACTGCTTGTGCCCAAAACATTGCAAGGTAGAAGTGGCTACCACGGTTGTCTAATTCGCCTGTGCGACGTGAAGGTGATTTGTTGTTTTGCAGCAATTCAGCTGTCGCTTCATCTAAAGTTGTAGATAAGATAGCGGCTTTAGTGTTGCCTTGCTTAATACCCATATCTTCTAAAGAAACAGTCATTGCCAGGAATTCACCTAATGAATCCCAACGTAGATGATTTTCTTCAGTAACTTGTTGTACGTGACGCGGAGCACTACCGCCAGCACCAGTTTCGTACATACCACCGCCAGTAAGCATTGGTACGATTGAAAGCATTTTTGCTGATGTACCTAGTTCCATTATTGGGAATAAGTCTGTTAGGTAGTCACGTAATACGTTACCCGTTACCGAGATAGTATCTAGACCGCGTATTTGACGTTCCATCGAGAAACGAATAGCAGAGTTATAATCCATTTTATAGATTTCTAAGCCCGTCAAGTCATGCTCTTGTAGATATTTGTCTACTTTCTTTTGTAGTTGCATATCGTGTGGACGCTCTGGATCTAACCAGAAGATCGCAGGAGTGTTTGATTGACGAGCACGAGTTACGCCAAGTTTAACCCAGTCACGAACAGGAGCATCTTTAGTTTGACATGCACGCCAGATATCGCCTTTCTCAACGTTGTGTTGCATTAAGATAGTACCATCCTGGTCAACAACACGCATTATGCCATCGCCTTCGACTTCGAATGTTTTGTCGTGCGAACCGTATTCTTCTGCTTTCTTAGCCATTAGACCAACGTTAGGTACTGTACCCATGGTCGTTGGATCGAAAGAACCGTTAGTCTTACAGAAGTTAATCACTTCTTGGTAGATGCGTGCGTAAGTAGACTCAGGCATTACTGCTTTAGTGTCTTTAGCGTTACCGTCCGGGCCCCACATTTTCCCAGAATTCCGGATCATTGCCGGCATAGATGCATCTACGATTACGTCGCTTGGGACGTGAAGGTTAGAAATACCTTTGACTGAATCGACCATCGCCATTTCTGGACGAGCGGTGTAACACGCTTGGATATCACGTTCAATTTGCTCACGTAATGTACGTGGTACTTCTTGAATTTTGTCGTAAATATCAGCTAAACCATTGTTAGGGTTTACGCCTATTTTTTCAAAGGTTTCTGCGTGTTTTTCGAATGCATCTTTATAGAATACTGATACCGCATGACCAAACACGATTGGATGAGATACTTTCATCATAGTTGCTTTAACGTGCAGCGACCACATAACACCAGCATCACGACAATCATTTAATGATTTTTCGAGGAATGCACGTAGCGCTTTGCAGCTCATGAACATGCTATCGATGATTTCGTCAGCTTCTAGAGGCATTTCTTTTTTAAGGGTGATTTCACCGTTTGGCGCAACATACTCAATGCGTACTTTAGTCTCTTTTTCAACGGTTACAGATTGCTCTGAAGAGAAGAAATCGCCTCTACGCATGTAGTCAGCGTGTGAGCGAGAAGACTTTTCCCATTTGCCCATTGAGTGAGGGAATTTTTTTACATAAGCTTTAACGCCCCGTGGAGCACGACGGTCAGAGTTACCTTCACGAAGAACTGGGTTTACCGCACTACCAAGTACTTTAGCGTAAGTTGCTTTTACCGCTTCTTCTTCAGCATTTTGTGGTACTTCAGGGTATTCTGGCAGGTTATAACCTTGCTCTTGAAGTTCTGCGATACAGGCTTTAAGTTGTGACAGTGAAGCACTGATGTTTGGTAACTTGATGATGTTTGCGTTTTCGTCTTGCGTCAATGAACCTAGAAAATCTAGTCCATCCTTAACACGCTGCTCTTCTTTTAGGCGGTCGTTAAAACCAGCCAGTACACGTGCACTTAGAGATATATCGCTTAATTTCATGTCGATGCCAGCAGCAGAAGTAAAGGTTCTGAAAACTGGTAGTAAAGAACAAGTCGCCAACGCTGGCGCTTCGTCGGTCATCGTATAATAAATGGTATTTTTGTTAGACATTATTTTTCCCTAGTCTGGTGGATATGGTCATAAGTGTGTGTTAATGTGTACGTTAATGTGTACGTTAATGTGTGCGTTAATAAGAATAAATTCACCTTATGTTACACATTCATACTTATGCATTAATTTTTTATATACATTCGATGTAATAAAATAACACGAAAGTAGCTAAAAGAGGGTAAATTCTATGATGTTTTCTGTAATTTTGGAAAGTTATCGTTTTCACCTATACATTTCACCACCTATACATTTCACCTATACATATTAGAAGACGTCGTTGCTATACAGTAGCTATTTCTTGTCAGGAAAGGGCCATTTACTCAATAAATTCCTGTAACGCCGCTTCCCGGATTTTCACCTTATTCTGCATGCTGACAATACTGGCCTCAACCACCCTTTCGCTACAATCGGTCAATGGGCAACGTTCGCAGGTTTCGCCGACCATTTCTTCAGGGATTGAGGGATCGTTTAAAAACTTGATGAAAGATTTAGTTTGTTTGTCAATTTTGAATCCAATGGCTATTGCCGATTCACGCTCTTTTGCCAGTGATAATGGTCGCGCCATACTGAGGAGTAGAAAGCTGGCACCACTTTTTACAAACTGAATCTCTTGTACTCCTGTGGTAATGGAAAGATTATTTTGCCGCAATTTCTTCAGAAGCCGAAGAGGAAGCCATCGTCGACAGTAATGTTCATCAATCCCCAAGCCATATGGAACTAAAACCTCCGTCATGTTGAGTTCTTTTGTTAGTTTCACCGACAGACGATCCCCAGAATTAGTGAACCGCAAGTAAAAAATAGTTCCTAACCCAAAAACTCCTGGAATTATCTGGCTCATACGGTAAAGAAGCATTTCAGGAGTGGCCTGGTGCCGATCGAGTAAATCTGCAAACAAATCACCATTCCATTCCCTTCGTTTAAAAAATTCTTTTATATCTTTAGCAAATCGGTCCTGCTGAATGAGCAGAGCTCCGCCAAAATAGGAAGCTTTAAAATTATTAACTAATTGGTCAAAACTCTGCACTTTAATCCATGAAGAAGTAAGCGGTCGTTCTTTAATACCAAGCTCTATAAAACCAATTTCTCGTGCAAGAATAAATGTCTTTTGGGGGGGTAACAATCTGTCATTAATGGAAAGTAGACCCTTGCCCCTGTAAATTGAGCGAAAACCACCCAGAACTGGATGGCGCGAAAGCTCTGACTCATCTATGCGGTATAGATATTTTTCTTCAAGAATCTTTCTCAGTTGATCAAAATTTATTGTCTCCCCAGTGATTCTATTTTGCGAAACATATTGATTCGCCAGCTTTTCCAAATCTGGAAAATAATTATTATGGTATCGCTGAAAAGTCCGCAATGCAGCAAAAAGAAAATTCTCCAATGACATGTCATATGCTCGACTAATCTGCAAAAAAGTCTGTAAAAAAGCATGAGCATTTTCTGGATCATTTTTAAACAATCCAAGGATATCTCTGGCTGAAATTCCAAACAGGTGAAAGGGAAACTGTTTGATCAGTTCTGAATTAATGAGCGCTGCAAAGGGGTCAAGGGTTTTATCAACTTTTGATGAGACCAATGCATCATATTCTACCTCCAGGGCTCGTGCCAGGCTAATGAGCTTTTCTGGCTTGGGGTATTTCTTGCCGGATTCAATCTCACTAAGGTAGGAAATTGCTATACCAGCTTTTTTTGACAGCTCCTGTAAGGATAACCCCAGTTCGGTCCTAAATGATTTTATCTTAATCCCGAATATTATTTTTATATTTTCTGTACTCATAGATTGAACCATATTCTTAATGTACTTCAAGCATGAGGCAACTTCAAGAAGTAATGAAATATCTCTTTTAGCGAAATTTCGCTTGACAACAATGTTTTGCAATCCTTATTGTGGAGATTATTAACTAACACCCCACAAGGGGGTATAAGTGCCTCATGCAGATTATTTTTCTTGTTTTTTATACCCCTCAAGGGGGTACTGAAAAGAGTGAACGAAAATAATCTGCAAGGCACTCAAAAAGGAGTTGTCATGTCAGAATCGACCACCAACCGACTATCGACCACCAACCGACTATTGTACCCGAGCGAACTCTTAGAGAACTATCCTGATGTCCTTGATACTGATGCTTTAAATGCACTTGAAGGCCTGATCTCGCTTAACAAAGAACGCAATTCTTTAATGGAAAAGAGAAACAGGAGGAGAAAACAACGATTTGAGAATCAAGAACGAATCACATTTCTTGACAATGATGCAATCATAGCTGGGACTGATATTACAGTTGCAGACGCACGGGCCGGAAATTTTTGCGGTCCAACCATTCCACCTGATCTGAAGCGGCAATGGATTCAGGGAACAGGACCAGGCACTAAGCCGGGAGCACCGCTTAAAAACAGCATCAGAAATGTTGCATATGCGTTACTTTCCGGGGCCGATGGCTGGATGTTTGACGGGGAAGACGCCCTTGGGCAAGTTAAGACAATGTCTTTAGATAATCTAAGAAACCTTAAGCTGGCATTTCATAACGACCCTTTGTTTTTAACTGTTGCCGAAACAGTATCACATGAAATGAATAGATGGGCTGAGTCCTTTTTGGGAAGAACTATAATCGATGACTGGCAAGAACAGTTGAAATTTACCACCAAAATATTCAGGCCACGTGGACTTCACCTCGATGATCGGCATTTTAGAGGCGTGAATGGACAAGGCCTGTCAGCATCGATTGTCGACACAACTCTTTACATCAGTAACAACCAATCTGCATTGCAAAAAAATGGTTCTTCCCTTGTGTTATACCTGCCAAAGATCCAAACTGCCGAGGAAGCAGCATTCTGGAAGAAATTGCTCGACGCACTTGAGTCTGTATTGGGATTAAAACCCAATTCAATACTTGTTTACGTCCTTCTTGAACAGGTTGAGGCAACTTTTCAGATTATGGAAATACGAGCCGCCTTAGGCGGTCACTTTGTTGGCTTTAACACTGGAAGATGGGATTATATCAATAGTGTGGCTGATGCCATGGCATGGGATTCTGATTTTATTAACCCAAATATTGAAGCAATCGGCATGACCTATGGATATATGCGGAACTATGAAGACAGAGTGCGTCGATGTGTCAATACCCCCGATAAAAATGGCAACTGCGCACTGTTTCAAGGAGGAATGGAGCCTAATATTCCGGTTGGATCTCAAGAAGGTGTAGAGGCAGGTATGAAAAATGCTCTTGCCGGAGCCGAACGTGAACAAAAGGCAGGCGCCAGCGGAAAATGGGTTGCTCACTGGAAAATGGTCCACATTATTCGACCTGTCTGGGAAAAGACAGGTGAGAACAATCAACTTGGACGATCCTTTCCAGAACTGGAATATGCGCAGAAAGATGCTGACGATCTCTTTCTCTTAGAAGATGCCCCCCGGACCATTCGTGGAGCAAGAAATCTTTTAAGCGTCGCTCTGCAATATGGCAATGCATTCAGCCAAGGGTTTCAGGCAGCTGCGTTAAAGCCAGGCGATTTTTTCGGCAACGATGACATTCTTTATCTGATGGAAGATATGGCTACCGGTGAAATTCGAATGAGCATTCTTTGGGAATGGGTACATAAAGGTGGTGTACTTACCGAAGATGATTCTGAAACAGAACTAAAAAAAGGACAAGAATTTAGCAAAGAAATTTTTGAGCGCTTACTAGAAGAAGAGTATGAAAAACTGCTCAAGGCCGATAGCCGCGATGTGCATGAGGAATCAAAAACAACCTCCTTACCGATCATTCATGAGATGGTAAAAGACTATACCAACGAGAAGGTTAAAATTCCCTGGTATATCGACCTGTTGAATATTAATCTCAACAATGATGATCTCAATGAAGGTAAACGGCGAATCGCAGTTTACAGCAAATCATTCAGGGAAACCGGTCAACGTATTACAGAAAACTTAGTGCCTTACTCCTGAAAGCCTGTCAAAATAGCAAGAAAAAGGAAAGTAATTTTAAAACTAATAACTTGAACATACCACCAAGGCACTTACACCCCTCAAGGAGGTACTGAAAAGAGTCCCGGCTTACTTCCCGTTTACCGGGGCTGGATTATATAACAGAAATATAAGGAGAAAAACATGCTAGGAAAACAGATAAGCGAGTTACAAGAATATTTCTCCAGCCCTCGTTTTGATGGGGTACAAAGGCTTTATTCTGAACGACAGGTGGCAGAACAACAAGGTACCATTGCCAATGACTATACCGTAGCCAGGGAAGCCGCAGAGGGCTTTTATACACTTCTCAGAGAAAATTTTTCCACCAAAACAGCAATCACCACCTTCGGACCCTACTCCCCAGGACAAGCTGTAACCATAAGAAGAGCCGGAATCCAGGGAATTTACCTGGGAGGGTGGGCCACTTCCGCAAAGGGTTCCGGCAACGAAGACCCTGGTGCAGACCTGGCCTCATATCCCTTAAGTCAGGTACCCGATGAGGCCGCCCCCATAGTCAGAGCCCTGCTCACTGCCGACAGAAACCAGAAGTTCTTTCGTTCGCGAATGACTGAGGATGAAAGAAAAAAATCTCCTGTACATGACTTTCGTCCCTTCATTATCGCTGATGCCGACACCGGGCACGGTGGAGATGCACATGTCCGTAACCTGATAAGACGTTTTGTCGAAGTCGGTGTCCCTGGGTATCATATTGAAGACCAGAGGCCGGGAACAAAGAAATGCGGCCATCAGGGCGGCAAGGTTTTGGTTTCGGTGGACGAACAGATAAAACGACTCAACACAGCCCGTTTTCAATTAGATATAATGCAGGTTCCGGGCATTATCGTGGCCCGTACCGATGCTGAAGCCGCCACCCTGCTCGACAGTAATAACGATAGCCGGGATCATGCCTTTATTTTGGGTGCAACGAACCTGAATGTTCCTCTTTATAAATTTTGTGCATTGGCGTTGCAACGCATGTTCAACGAATCCGGGCATAAGGACATACTCGGTCATCTGTTATTTGATCTGGCTGAGGAACAGTATGAACTGGCCATCAGCTGGTTCAAATCCGCCGATATCTTTGAAAAATTAGAAACTATAATTTCCAGAAAGATTTCTGATGACAGATTCGAATTAGAGCATATGCTCGATGAGGCCATGACTATTTTAGTGCAGGCCTGGGAGACCGATGCGGGAATAAAAACCTTTCCGGAAGCCGTTGCAGACCAGTTGCAATTCCTCCAGGATGATGGTCAGGAAACCGACATGACCGTTGAAGAATGGATGGAGTATGCCAAGACTGCATCTCACTTTATGGCAAGACAGAAAGCAAAACAGATTGGTGCGAATATTACCTGGGACTGGAATCGACCCAGGACAACAGAAGGTTTCTTTCAAATACGCGGGGGCATCAACTACGCCATCGCCAAATCCATAGCGGTTGCTCCATTTGCCGACATTATCTGGATGGAAACCAAAACGGCGAATCTACCGGAAGCTGCTGAATTTGCAGAAGCCATCCATGCCGTCTATCCAGACAAAATGCTCGCATATAATCTCTCGCCATCATTTAACTGGGATACGACCGGAATGAGTGATGAAGAGATGCGGCAATTTCCTTCTGAAATTGGCAAATTAGGGTATGTGTTTAACTTCATTACCTACGGTGGACACCAGGCAGATGGGGTGGCAGGTGAGGAGCTTGCTACCGCTCTCAGGCAGGATGGAATGCTTGCCTTGGCCAGATTACAGCGAAAGCTGCGATTGCTTGAATCTCCTTATACAACTCCGCAATCCCTGGTTGGTGGTCCCAGACTCGATGGCGCCCTGGCTGCATCATCGGGAAGAACAGCAACCACCAAGGCAATGGGCAAAGGATCCACTCAATTCCAACACCTGATCCAAACCGAGCCACCAATTACACTCCTTGAAAGTTGGTTATCCAAATGGTCAGAACTCCATAAAGTTAACGGTGAACTCAAGGCTCGACTGAGGCCGAAAGATCCAGGTTCTGACATATTGGAGCTTGGCGTTCTCGACAGGACAGGAAACAAGATGGCCGAGGTTATATTTACTATAATGCGTGATCGCGAAGATAAGGTATTCCTGTTTATCCGCAACCAGATAATACATGATACTGCTCTTCGCAGAAAAAGGCTCATGACCCTTCTTCAACTCTTTTTGATACACCGATACAAAGGAGACGTCATTCAGTACGTGACCCCGACCGATGACAATCGTCATCAAACCAATGGTATGAAGCGATATGGTATATTTGATGATGTTATTGAAGAAATTGGTGATATTATCGTTGCCCATATTAACAAGGAGGTTACAGCAGAACTGGTCAATCCTAACAGACAGGGGATTGACCGACTGCTGGCTAAAAAAGGTACAGTGGTTTAA
>WTAT01000417.1 GCA_013139415.1 Desulforhopalus sp. | reverse complement strand
TCTGTTCAGATTTCTGTCGTTTGTGAGCCAGCTCTTCCTTTCTGGTACGCCAGCTAGAGATATGCTCAACACCATGTCCACAAGCATCCTTGGCATAATGGTAAATATTCGGCTTTGATTATTTCTTGAAAAAAGTACGGGACACAAATCGACTTGCTTGTTATAATAACAAGCATGGATACTACGTGTCAAAAGCAACCACTATTTCTCTCTTCTGAAATCCCTGAAAAGATCATTAATCTGCAGGATAAAGATTCTTCTCCCCAGGTTGTTATCACTGAGAAAGAATACCTGGAACTCAAATGGAGTGCTGGTTATTGGAGAGGTCTGCACCAAAAAGCACTTTTAAGGGAAAAGGAATATAGACAGACAATAAAGGAACAAGAAGGTAAGATCCGTGATTTAACCAAGCGGGTATTTGGGAAAAAAAGTGAGAAAAAAGGTTCAAGAAAAGAAGAAGGTGAAAGAAAGTCATCGGACTCCAAACGTCCACGAGGGCAGCAGCCAGGCAGCAAGGGGCATGGACGTACAGATCATCCTGATCTTCCCCGTAAAGAAGAACCTGTACATTTTCAGGAAATTCCAAAATGTACAGAATGCGACACAGACTATATTTGCGATGGAAGCGCCGGTGAAACTGAAATTATTGAAGTCGAGGTCAAAGCTCATACGCGCATAATTATTCGCAGCCGTATGAAAAAAAATTGTTCTTGCCCAGGAGTACCCAACACTGTTACAGCTCCCATGCCTCCAAAGGTTATTGCCAAAAGTCCCTATGGGATTTCAATCTGGGAAGCAGTTTTATTAAATAAATTTCATTACAGCCAACCGACCAATCGCTTACTCAATCAATATGCGGAGCTGGGTTTACCTATCTCGGCGGGCAGTATTGCCGGTGGGTTAAAAATACTCAGCACCTTATTTCAGCCTATTTATGACGCATTTCACCGGCAACAGATGACGGAAGACAGATTCCACAATGATGAAAGCAGCTGGAAGGTTTTCGAGAATGTTGACGGTAAAATAGGTAACCGCTGGTGGCTGTGGGTCAGTCGTTCAGCATCAGTTGTATTTTTCCAAATTGCACAGGGACGCGGTGCAGACGTTCCCGTTGATCACTTTAAAGACATAGAGCACGAAAAAATTATTGTTATCTGTGATCGGTATAGCGCCTATAAATCAATGGCAAGGCAACTGCCCTTCGTTATTCTGGCGTTTTGCTGGGCTCATGTCCGTCGTGATTTTCTGGATGCTGCCAGAAAATATCCTGAACTGGAAGAATGGTCGCTGTGCTGGGTAGAAAAAATCGGCCAGCTTTATCATATCAACAAACAACGCTGTAAAGAGTTTGATCAAACACTTCCTGTTCAATGGCAATCTGCATCGTTCAAAAAAGAACACGAGAAGCTCTCCCAAAAAATGAGCGCAATGGTTCAGGAACGGGATGCCTTTATAGAGACATACCAAGTTGATCCTGTTTTCGACCTGCTGTCAGATGTGAAGAGTAAAATTTTAATAAGCTTACAGAACCATTGGGAAGGTTTACGTATTTTTGTGGATCATCCTGAAGTACCCATGGATAACAACAAGGGAGAACGATCGATCCGCAACCCTGTGACAGAGCGCAAGAATTTCTATGGTTCCGGAAGCCTCTGGAGTTCGCACTTGGCGGCCATAATGTTCTCTATTTTCCAAACCATGGTTTTATGTGGTCTCAACAACCATCATTGGCTCAGGTCATACCTGACCGCCTGCGCTGAAAACCATGGAAAGGCTCCTGAAGATTTATCTCCTTTTCTCCCTTGGGAAATGACAGAAGAACGACGTCGGCAACTCGCCAAGCCATTGAACACATCGTGATCCGATATAGCGGACGAGAGTTCACGACAGATGAGCTGGAGCAAATTCGAAATCTCATAAAAAATAACCCCAGGTTTAACCGGTCGCGACTTTCCAGAGAAGTATGCGAGATGTTTAGATGGCTGAAACCTGACGGCAAACTCAAAGATATGTCATGCAGAGTTGCCATGCTGCGTATGCATGAGGATGGCACAATCCAGTTGCCGCCACCAACTCGTATCAAACGGCCTTTAAGGAAGATTACATCCACCCCTGCCACTGACCCGCAAAGCCCTCTATTAAGCCCAGTTCACCTGCTGCGGCCGCTACGTTTCCAAATGGTCACCAAGGTCGACTCTGCTTTATGGAACGAGTTCATTGAGCGATATCATTATCTTGGTTACACTCCATTGCCCGGCGCACAATTGCGGTATTTTATCTATGCGGGTACACAGCTCGTCGCTCTAATGGGCTTTGGCGCAGCTGCGTGGCAAACAGCGCCAAGAGATCAATTTATTGGATGGAACCATAAGCAGCGAAAAAAGAATTTACACTTGATCACAAACAATGCTCGTTTTCTAATTTTACCATGGATACAATCGAAAAACCTTGCATCCAAAATTCTTTCATTAACGGCTCGAACCATCCAGGATGACTGGGAAGAAAAATACAATATCCGCCCTGTGTTGCTGGAATCATTTGTGGAGAGGAAAAGGTTTACAGGCACCTGTTATAAAGCAGCGAACTGGCACTTATGTGGAAAAACCAAAGGGCGTGGAAAACTCGGACCAGCTGGAAGGATTAGTGTTCCCATTAAAGATATTTGGCTGTATCCTCTCGACAAGAAGTTCAGGGGCATGCTGAAAAATTAACTAACGAACATCCAAGCCGAATATTTACGATGAAAGTGTTTCGCTTCTTCAGCGACGTGGCCTTATCGTAGAGGATAAGGAACGTGTCAAACGATATTTACGCACAATAGGCTACTATCGGCTACTATCGGCTACTATCGGCTACTATCGGCTTTCTGGCTATTTTCTTCCCTTCTCCCTTTCCAGAGATCAATTTCATACGGGTACAAAATTTAGTGATATACTAGACCTGTATATTTTTGACCGGAAGTTGCATCTTCTGATGATGGATGCAATGGAGCGGATTGAGGTGGCTGTTCGCACAACCATTTCTGACATATTGGCAACGCACTATGATGACCCCCACTGGTTTTTAAGAGAAGATATTTTTTTTGGAATCATT
>WTAT01000393.1 GCA_013139415.1 Desulforhopalus sp. | reverse complement strand
TATGACAAAAAAAGCTCTCATTACCGGCATTACGGGCCAGGACGGCGCCTATCTGGCTGAATTTCTTCTCAAAAAAGGCTACGAAGTCCACGGTGTTAAACGTCGTACCTCCTTATTCAATACAGACCGCATAGACCACCTGTATCAGGATCCCCATACCAAAGATAGAAAGTTCATCCTCCATTATGGTGATATGACCGATTCAAGCAGCTTGGTCCGCATCATCCAGCTGGTCCAGCCAGATGAAGTCTATAACCTGGCAGCCCAGAGTCATGTTGCAGTCTCCTTTGAAGAACCTGAATACACAGCAAACTCAGATGCCCTTGGGACCTTGCGTTTACTGGAGGCCTTGCGAATTGTCGGTATTGACAAAAAGACCCGTTTTTACCAGGCATCAACATCTGAGCTTTACGGCCAGGTGCAGGAAACTCCGCAAACTGAGAAAACACCTTTTTATCCCCGCTCTCCATATGCTGTTGCCAAGCTTTATTCATATTGGATTACGGTAAACTATCGTGAAGCATATGGAATGTATGCCTGTAACGGTATTCTGTTCAACCATGAATCACCTGTCCGTGGTGAAACGTTTGTAACCCGTAAAATTACCAGAGCCTTATCCCGCATAAAACTTAACCTCCAGGACTGCCTCTATCTTGGAAATCTGGATGCCAAGAGAGATTGGGGTCATGCCCAGGATTATGTGGAAATGCAGTGGCTGATGCTCCAGCAGGATGAGCCTGAAGATTTCGTTATTGCTACCGGCAAGCAGCACAGTGTTCGTGATTTTGTTGATGCAGCGGCAAAAGAACTGGGAATTTCAATTCGCTGGGAAGGGCAGGGTAAAGATGAAAAAGGCTATGATGCTGATGGTAACTGCAGAGTCGCTGTTGATCCGCGCTATTTCCGCCCCACTGAAGTTGAAACCCTCCTTGGCGATCCTTCCAAAGCCAAAGAAAAACTTGGCTGGACTCCCCGTATCACTTTCAAAGAACTCGTTGCCGAAATGGTCAGAGAAGACCTCAAATCAGCAGAACGTGATGAACTTGTCAAACGCCACGGTTTCAATGCGTATGATTATCATGAGTAAATTCTATGGAATTAGACAGTAAAATTTATATAGCGGGGCATAGAGGTCTTGTCGGCTCTGCTCTTGTCCGTTGCCTCAAGACGCAGGGCTACAACAATCTCATCCTGAGAACTCACAAAGAACTCGACCTGTTGGACCAGAGAGCTGTTCGGGAGTTTTTTGCCGAAGCAAAACCTGAATACGTTTTTCTTGCCGCAGCCAGAGTTGGCGGCATTGTCGCCAACAATACGTATCCTGCAGAGTTTATCTATCAAAATATTGTTATCCAGCAGAATGTCATTCACGAGGCCTGGCAAGCTGGTGTGAAGCGCCTCTTTTTCTTAGGTTCATCCTGCATTTATCCCAGGGAATGTCCTCAGCCAATGAAAGAGGAGTATCTTCTTACCGGACCGCTTGAATCGACAAATCGACCCTATGCTGTGGCTAAAATTGCCGGCATTGAAATGTGCTGGGCTTATAACCGCCAATACGGCACCAGGTTCTTTGCTGTCATGCCCACTAATTTATATGGTCCCGGCGATAATTATGATCTGCAGAATTCCCATGTCCTCCCTGCCTTGATCCGCAAATTCCACCTGGCGAAACTCGCGTCATGCGGTGATATTGCCGGAATTGAAAGAGACGAGAAGATAAACGGACCTATCCCCCAGGACATTCGGGAAGCGATTTGTTTGTCCTCTGCCAATTGCCAACTGGCAACTGAAAATTCATCACCAAAGGTCGTACTCTGGGGAACAGGAACAGCACGACGGGAATTTTTATATAGTGATGACATGGCAGATGCCTGCCTGCATTTGATGAAATTACCAGAAGATCAATACTCCTCACTCCTCACTGCTCACTGCGCTCCCTTAATTAACATTGGCTGCGGTGATGATCAGACTATAAAAGAAATGGTCTTCCTGGTTCAACAGGTGGTTGGCTTTCCGGGAGAAATCCAATGGGACACCACAAAACCTGACGGGACTCCTCAAAAGCTGCTTGATGTCAGCAAACTCTTTTCCATGGGCTGGCGACCGCAGATAGATCTAGTCAGCGGTATTCAAAAAGCCTATGATGATTTTCTTTCCGGACGATCCGAGTCCTGAGTCTTCATCCCTCACTTTCTTCTTTTCTGCCAACTGAAAATGGATGACTGCACACTATATTTACAGTAGCTTTTTCCATAACAGTAAGTATATTATTTCTCTGCGTTTAACGATTAGGTGGTGTTTTTCATGGGCCAGAGAATCTACAATCTAACTTATTCAAGTAGACCAGCATAAGAAATTATTTTGAAAATCAAAAGGTAGTCATTACAGGTGCCTGGAAAATTGGTATTGTGTCCCCGTATTACCTTTACTACCTACTTAACACAAAGAGGAACCCTGGAAATGTTATCCAATAAGTCCATACTTATCACCGGCGGAACAGGTTCGTTCGGAAAAGCTTTTGTTAAAACGTTGTTGGAGCGTTACCCAACAATTAAGAGACTGGTTGTTTTCTCACGGGATGAATTAAAACAATTCGAAATGGAGCAGCAGTTTTCAGGTAGACAATATGCTGGGCTTAGATACTTCATTGGCGATGTCCGTGATCAATCTCGTTTACATCGCGCTCTTGAAGGCATTGATGTTGTCATTCATGCCGCTGCACTCAAGCAGGTCCCTGCAGCAGAATATAATCCGTTTGAATGTATAAAGACCAACGTTCTTGGTGCGCAAAACTTGATTGAGGCCTGTTTGGATAGTAAGGTGCAACGTGTTGTGGCGCTATCTACTGATAAGGCAGCTGCGCCCATTAATCTTTATGGTGCGACTAAGCTTTGTTCGGATAAACTTTTTGTGGCCGCTAACAACATCAAGGGTGATCGTGACATCCGTTTTAGTGTAGTGCGCTATGGCAATGTCATGGGTAGTCGTGGTTCGGTGGTTCCATTTTTCCTTGAAAAACGGTCAAGTGGAGTCTTGCCTATTACCGACCCAGACATGACACGTTTTAACATCAGCTTACAAGATGGTGTAGATATGGTGTTGTGGGCGTTTGAAAATGCATGGGGTGGCGAAGTGTTAGTGCCGAAAATACCGTCTTATCGTATTACTGATCTGGCCCAGGCCATTGGCCCAGAATGCAAGCATCCAGTGATAGGCATACGCCCCGGTGAAAAAATTCATGAAGAAATGATTACCGCCAGCGATAGTTTTAATACGGTAGATATGGGTAAATACTATGCTATTCTGCCGGTTGGAGCGAAATACACGATGCAGGACTATTGTGATAAGGTGGATGCAAAATCAGTCGAGAAAGGTTTTTCTTATAATAGCGGCAGCAATTCCGATTTTTTAACCGTGGATGAGTTGCGTTATTTGATCAAAATGCACGTCGATCCTAACCATAGTGTGACCACCTGAGCATGATTCCTTACGGAAGGCAGGACATCTCCGAAACCGATATCCAAGCAGTAGTGGATGTACTGCGCTCGGATTTTCTCACTCAAGGTCCTGCTGTTCCTGCTTTTGAAAAAGCTGTTGCTGACTACTGCGGCACAGAGCATGCCGTGGCGGTCAATAGTGCTACCAGCGCTCTTCATATTGCCTGTCTGGCACTCGGTGTTGGCCCGGACGATGTGGTGTGGACTAGCCCCATTACTTTTGTGGCCAGTGCCAATTGTGCTTTGTATTGCGGTGCGCAGATTGATTTTGTGGATATCGATCCGCGCACCTACAATCTAAGCATAGAACGTTTGACAGAAAAATTGGAACATGCAAAGAAGTTAGGTTGCCTGCCCAAAGTAGTCATTCCGGTACACCTGTGTGGCCAACCCTGCGACATGGCAGGTATTCACAAGCTTAGCCAGCGCTATGGTTTCAAGATCATCGAGGACGCCTCACACGCCATTGGCGGCAAATACCGGAGCGAACCTATAGGTAATAGCCGCTACAGTGATATTACCGTATTCAGCTTTCATCCAGTCAAGATTATTACCACTGCTGAAGGTGGTATGGCATTGACCAACGATGAAAGTCTTGCCCAGCAAATGAAACTCCTGCGTAGCCACGGCATCACTCGAGACGAGCAAGACATGACCCATGCGCCGGACGGCCCGTGGTACTACCAGCAAATTGATCTTGGTTTCAACTATCGGATGACCGATTTACAAGCCGCTTTAGGTGTGAACCAGATACAGAGATTGGATGAATTTGTCGCCAAGCGCCACGCTATCGCCAAACGA
>WTAT01000228.1 GCA_013139415.1 Desulforhopalus sp. | reverse complement strand
ATTTTCGCCTACACCAAGCTACCACTGACATTTTGGTTTCTTGCTATTTACTTTATCACCCAATCAAAAGTCAGTGTTTCCGCACTAAGCCTCAGTAGGACAATTGGAGTGTCCTGCAATACAGCACTCTTGATGAAGCACAAAATCCAGCAGGTTATGAAAGAACGAGATGACAGTAAACCTCTCACCCAGTTTGTTCAGCTTGATGATGCCTATTGGGGCGGCAAAAAGCGTGATGGAGTTCGTGGTCGCGGAGCAACAGGGAAGATCCCTTTCGTTGCAGCTGTATCTACCAATGAAGAAGGACATCCACTTCAAATACGATTTAGCCAAGTGGACTCTTTTTCTAAAAAAGCTATTAAATCCTGGGCTCAAAAACATCTGGCACCTGGATCTAAGATTGTATCTGATGGCCTGGGCTGTTTTAAAGTTTTTGAGGAAATCGGATTCCAGCATACTACCATTGTAACAGGCGGTGGGCCTGAGAGCGTAAAGATTCCGGATTTCAAATGGGTTAACACAATTATAGGTAATGTTAAAAAATCGATACATGGAACCTTTCACGCTATTAGTAAGAAGCATTTTTCAAGATACTTGGCTGAATTTTGTTATCGTTTTAATCGTCGATTCGATCTTACTCAAATGATACCTCGATTTGGATATATCGCAGTAAGGACCGCGCCAATGCCGCAACGCCTCCTCAAACTGGCGGAGCCTCATGGGTAATCAGAATTCTTTTTGTCATTAAACACCGATAAATTAAGTTTTACCACTGAAGGTAGCTCCGTCAAGGACCGGTTTTGAGAATGGGCCCCTCAGGAACGCTCGTCGGAGAAACCGGTCCTTGACGGAGCGGTTTAACACCTCATGTTCCATGTTGCCGTAGTTCCGTGCTCTTGTACTACTTTCATTGCCTGGTGGTAATCATTACGTGCCTTTTGATTTGAGAGCCTTGCATAGCGCATAGTCGTTTTGATTCTCCTATGCCCCAGGATGTACTGGATAGTAGCCAGGTCTGCTCCGGCGTTGAGTAACTGGGTCGCCATTGTATGGCGGAGTTGATGGCATGATACCGAGACACCGCTTTTCCTGGAATAGTGTTCGATTCGCTTTTGAATGCCACGAACGGAAATGGGTTTGCCTTTAAACGTGCCTTTCTCAGCCAAGAAGACTCTCTGCTCTGCTGTAGGAGGTCGTATTTGCAGGTAGGAGGCCAGGGCATCTGCAGCATCAATATTGATAAAGACCATTCTGTCTTTGGCTCCTTTGCCGCATCTCACAATGATCTGATGACGATTGTAGTCAATAGCCCCCAGCGTGAGATTAGCCACCTCTTCAACCCTGAGTCCGCAACGCAGCATCAACATAAATATTGCCAGATCTCGCTGTTTGGTGACTGCACCAAAGAAGGTGGCAATCTCGCAGTCCTGAAGGTGCCGGGGAAGCGGCTCAGGAAGGCGTAAAGCCATTCCCCTGGAAGCAGGGTTTTCTCCCACTATCCCTTCTTCATCTTCAAGAAAATAATAAAAGCTTCGAATGACAACCAGATGGGCGTTAATGGTTTGTGGCCCCAACCGTTTTGCAAGTTGTACATCAATATAATGTTTAACGTGCACAGGCATTACCGATTCCAGCGGCACAGGCAGCCATACAAGAAAATGTTTCAGTCTATTTAGGTAATTTTTTATCGTGTGGCTGGAGTAGTTTTTTCTCTTCAAATACCTTTCGTAGCGCATTACTGACTCGGTAAGGTTCATCGTCACTCCCTCCTTGTTCGATAATTTTCATTGCTCGAAAATAGTCTTTCTCCCGTGTTTCATCTGATAATCTGGCATATCTCATGGTTAGTTCGATCGATTGATGACCCAGGAGCTGCTGCAAAACTTCTATGCGCATTCCTGAATTGATCATGTCAGTTGCAAAGGTATGCCGCAGGCTATGAAGACTGTATTTTATATCTGCTAAACCGGCACGTTCCAGAGTTGTTCTCATCACACTCCAGGCTGCGGAATAGCACAGTTGCTCCTTACGAACGCCATAAAAAAGATACTTCTGGTTGCTGTCCCTAAGCCGCAACCAATGCTTTAAGGCATGTTCAGCATCTTCGCTAAAATAGACAGCCCGGCCCTGAAAGTTCTTTGACCCCAGATAGATCAGGATTTTTCTATCGTGCAGAATGATATCCGAAAGCTTTACTTCCAGTAATTCCCCGATCCGCATGCCGGTTCGTAATAAGAGCAAGAGTAATGCCCGGTCCCGGACACTTGAGACTGAATCAAGTAAAAGCTGTACATCTTCCAAGGGGATTGCTTTTGGGAGTGCATCTGGCTCTTGTATTCGGATTTTTCGCTTCATAATCTGATGAGAGAGAACTTCCTGTTCTACCAGGAAGGCGATAAAAGCATAGAGAGCTCTGAGGTAGCCAATAACTGATAACGGTTTTAAACCGCGGTCCTGCTCATATTCTATGAAAGCGCTGATATTATGTCTAGTCAATGTGAATATAGAAAGAGCGTCATCATCAAGAAAACCTAGAAAAGACAACAGAACACCGCCAGACTGCCTGATAGTGTGAACAGATAAATTCTTGATATATTTGGCGTATAGGTATTCTACAGCCAGATCAGCTCCAGGCAAATCACTAGCAATAAGGCGATCAGAGAGCCGATTCAAAAGTTGGCGTTTCGTATTGAGTTGACTCTTCTCAGGAACAGGTGAAGGATGAATAGGATGGGCATTGACTTGTGTCGCTACTATTGTACGTCGGGGCCACCTGGCCGTTGGTACATCTTTTAATATACAAAGAGTTTCGGTCATTTTCGTCTCCTTTTTCTTTTGTAGAAAAAACAGGACGTTAATGACCGAAGTATACCATATATTCGGTTATATTTTTGCTACGTATTCTCTGGAAACATCAATAAATCAGAGTGCTCCATTTGCTGTTGGTTATCTGGGAATAATTTTGAATTTTCTAACGTCCCAGAACGCTCCTTTTTTGGCAAGTTTTTTAGGCTTGCTCACTTATGAACTG
>WTAT01000363.1 GCA_013139415.1 Desulforhopalus sp. | reverse complement strand
TGAGTGACAGAGGTAACCAGCGGTTCGAGTATTTCCTTTTCATAATAGAGTGACTCGCTGATCTTCAACAATTTACCGTCGCGCAACTGAAGATCGATAACATCCTTAACCAAACGGCTTGGATATTCAGCAAACCGTTCCATGGTTTCTTTAATTGTCGGTGTAGAAAGACCTTTTTCCTGATACCATTCGTTCAGCTCTTTTCTCAACTGCTCTTCATCAGCCTTTAACGCCACCTGGTGATCAGCCATGCGGACGACCGACTCTTCCTGCACCGCTACTGACTTTTTAATGAGATCATTAATGCAGTAATTAAAGACTTTCTGATCGATTTTTCGACCGAGGCTGGTGCGCAGTTCTTCCTTAACCAGCCCGGTTTGCAGGGGATTTTTCTTGTGATATGCCTGGAGATGTTCAACCAGCATCGCCTTAAGTTTCTCGACAATCTCTACCACCACATAACGTTGGCTGGCGGAATCGACAACAACCATCTTTTTGGTGGAAAGAGGCTCATTAAGAGCTTTTTTCAGATGCTTGCCAAACAACCCGAGTCGAATTCCCATTTCATCAGCTTTAAGCCCAATTTCTCTACTTTCACGGAGAAAGAACAGAGCCTTATCTTCAACGACGCCTTTCTGCAAAATTTCTTGAATGTTTTGGTTATATTGACGATCAGTATCGGAAAGGCGTTTTCTTTTTCGTGGTGAAACATTGCCCAATACCATTCCCCCACCAATTGTTGCAACGGGAGAATAACTGCGGATCACATAACGATCTCCAGACCATACAGCAACTTTATTTTCAAGCAACAACTGGATTACAGCTTCATCACCGGGTTGTAACTCGTCGCGGTCAAGAAGTGATACCCTGCCGATAATTTCCGCGGTACCTAAATGAACTCTCACTCTGGCCCGGTGTTTCATCGGTTTGGTATTGGATGCCAGGTAGAGAAACTGGCAGTCGAGCATGTAATTCGCCTGGAGGGTACCGGGCGGGGCAAGCACCATGCCTCGTTCTATGTCGGCGACATCAACACCTTGTAAATTTATTGCCGTACGATGTCCGGCCTCCACTTCGTTCACCGCTTCTGAGTGAACCTGGATTCCCCTGATTTTGGCGCTTTTCTCGGTCGGGTAAATACGCAACTCATCGCCCACGCAGGTCCTTCCCGAAATAGAGGTTCCAGTAACCACCGAGCCGAAACCTTTCATGGCAAAGACCCGATCGACTGACAAGCGAAATGGACCAAATACTTCATGAAAATTAAAAATACTGACCATCTTATCCAGGGTGTCACGGACAAGCTCTATACCTTCACCAGTGGTTGAAGATACATTGATAATAGGCGCTCCTTCCAGAAAGCTGCCAGCACAAAATTCTTCAACCTCATCGTTCACCATCTCCAGCCAGTCCGGCTCAACCATGTCCTTTTTGGTGACAATAATTATCCCCTGCTCAACTCCCATCAGACGACAGATCTCAAAATGTTCAATGGTCTGGGGCATAATACCCTCATCGGCAGCCACGATAAATGCCAGGATATCAATACCAGATACCCCGGACACCATGGTTTTGACAAACTTTTCATGCCCTGGAACGTCGACTATTCCCAGTCGGTGACCACAGGGCAAATCGAGGAAGGCAAAGCCAAGTTCAATGGTAATGCCCCGTTTTTTTTCCTCTTTGAGACGATCCGTCTCAAAACCCGTCAGGGCCCGAATAAAGCTTGTTTTTCCATGATCAACATGGCCGGCAGTACCGAGAACAATTTCACGCATACGTTCGATAAAAGGGGGAAGAGGTAAATGTGACAGGGGGAAAGACCGACCATCATCACCCTAAGGGCAGGATGTGATGATGATCAATATCTATTCCACGATTACAAAAAGGGATTTGAGCGTTTTTCTTCACCAATTGTTGACTGATGGCCCCCATAGCCATGGCCAGGCCAGACTATAGTTTCGGGAGGCAACACAAGCAGCTTGGTGCGGATGGAATTGAGCAGATCCTCATGGGATCCGCCGGGAAAATCTGTTCTTCCCAGCCCTCCGACAAATAGCGTATCTCCGGTAATAAGGTCAGGAGCGTTATACAGGCACATCCCTCCAGGGGTGTGACCAGGTGTATGAAACACTTTGAATTTTACTTCACCGATAGTAATTTCATCACCTTCCTCGACCTCAATATCGGCCGCCGGGGAGGCTTCCAAACCGAGCATGGAGAAATAACTTTTCACATCGGGTTTACCAAAAAAGAGTTCATCCGCAGAATGCATAATGATCTTCGCCCCGGTTGCTTCCTGAATCTTCCTGTTTCCACATACATGATCGGGGTGACCGTGGGTGGCAATAACATACTCGACGCTTACCCCCATTTTTTTGACCTCGGCGAGAATCTTATCCACATCTCCTCCGGGATCGATTACGGCTGCCTTTTTTGTCTTTTCGCATGCCACGATATAGCAGCACACGGCCATGGTCCCAACTATAATCTGTTTTATTATCATATTGAATTAGTTCAGAGTAGCTGTTGAAAAACAAGGTTGGTGACCACGATCATTTCACCAACCTCTCTTTGATATTATGCTGAAAATGATGTTTTTCTAGTAGTCAAGTTTTGACAACCTCATCAATTTTTAGCATGCGAAGGACAGCTACCACCGCAAGCACACCCATTGTCAGTCGGTGCCATCGTCAATGGGGCAGCAACAGCGACCGGCGGCAATCGAGTCTCGATTGCCTTCACAATCTCACTAAACGCACGGGTTGCTGGACTGTCAGCATCTGAGGACAAATAGGGCGCCCCATCATCTCCAGCTATGACTACTTTTGGGTCCATCGGAATTTTGCCGAGAAATGGCAGCTCTAATTCACGGGCCAGACTTTCTCCGCCACCGGATTTAAAAATATCAACAGTCTCATTGCAATGCGGACAAACAAAGCCGGACATATTCTCTATAACCCCGGTAATTTCCACCTTAACAGTTTTACAAAAGTTAATGGATTTTCTCACATCGGCCAGAGCGACCTTTTGCGGAGTAGTCACCACTACTGCCTTAACATTAGGAATAGTCTGAGCAACAGACAATGGCTCATCCCCTGTTCCTGGAGGAGCATCTATAATAAGATAATCAAGTTCTCCCCAGTCCATATCCGAAACGAACTGCCGAATTGCCTGGATTTTCAGAGGGCCACGCCAAATTATCGCTTCATCCCTGTCCCGCATCATATATTCGAGGGAGACTACCTTCAGGTTTTCACTATGTTTAAGCGGTGGAACCAATGCATCTTTACTCGCAGGAGGCTCAATATTTCCTTTCAGATTGAGCATACGAACAACATCGGGTCCATGCATATCGACATCCATGAGACCAACCTGATAGCCGCTATTGGCAAGAGCCAGAGCCAGGTTGACGGAAACAGTAGATTTTCCAACACCGCCCTTACCGCTCATTACTAAAATTTTATTTTTTATTTTTCCAAGAGACGTTTTTATCGCAACTTCCTGCTGTGCAGCAGCAGCTTGCTGTGATTCCTGTGTACTATTGGATCCTCCACAACCTTGTGACATTTCTAATCCTCCTTAACGTGAACAAAACAAACAACATCCCAACGAGCTGGCACTTCCAGTCGTGTAATACTATCCGATAAAACAACCTCCACTAAAGTAATGCTGTTAACTGGAAATGCAATCACTTTCATTTGTCTGACAAACGTACCCTGTGCTATAAAATTTCGCGATGCCCCAAGTCACTTATTCCCATGCTTTACTTTTTGTTGCTTTCTTTGAAATCTCTACGTAGTATGAGGGATTGTGCTTTAACAAATAATCACTTCCACAGAATAATTACTTCAGGAACAGACAATGCTAGGTTGGTTTAAAAAAAAATTCAGAAAAAAAGAGCCTGTTGCGCCCACAAAAGATGTGGTCGTCGATGATCTCAGCACTGATGTTGCTCCTCCCGAACATGAGCAAGCTGCAGGCGAGGCAAAATCAACAGTAGAAGTTCCTCTCTCTATATCGCAGGAACAGGAGCAAAGTGAAAGCATAGCCACGCCGACCAACATAGTTGAACAGGTCGTTGAAGAACCAGTGCCGGAACCGGAGCCTGAACCAGAACCTGAACCAGAACCGGAACCAGAACCGGAGCCAGAGCCGGAACCAGAGCCAGAGCCGGAACCAGAACCTGAGCCAGTGCCGGAGCCGGAACCAGAACCGGAACCAGAGCCGGAGCCGGAGCCAGAACCGGAACCAGAGCCGGAGCCAGAACCTGAGCCAGAACCGGAACCGGTACCAGTGCCGGAGCCTGAGCCAAAAAGAGAGCCTAAAGAAACAGTAGACATCATTAAGGATTCCGATGAACAGAGCCAGGCTAAAAAGAAGAAAAAATCGCTCTTTGCACGTCTCACCGATAAACTCGGCAAAACAAGAGAGACTTTTACCTACCAGTTAGACGCACTTTTCCTTGGGAAAAAAGAGCTTGATGCAGGAATGCTCGATGACCTTGAAGAGATCCTTATAAGTGCCGATCTCGGAGTGGGAACCACACTAGAACTGCTCGAGAATGCCAGACGCAGGGTGAAAAGAAAAGAACTGTACGATCCGGAATCACTCAAAAAAACACTTAAAAAACAAATCAAAAAACAGATCATTGATAACGATCAGGATGCCACTCTGGTCATGCCCAACAAAGGTCCCTTTGTTATTATGGTAATCGGAGTAAACGGAGTTGGCAAAACCACCACCATAGGTAAAATTGCCAATAAATTCCAACGGGCAGGCAATTCTGTCATGCTGGTTGCCGGAGATACCTTTAGGGCCGCTGCAGTCTCCCAATTGAAAATTTGGGGAGAAAGGAGCAATGTACCTGTTATTGCCCATAAAGAAGGTGCAGATCCTTCATCGGTTGTCTTCGATGCCCTGGGTATCGCTCAGTCAAAAGATATTGATGTCGTACTTGTTGATACCGCCGGCAGAATGCATACCAAAGATAATCTCATGGAAGAGTTGAAAAAGATCAAACGAGTTATGGGAAAGAAAATGAAAGGAGCTCCCCATGAAATTCTGCTGGTTATTGACGCAACGACCGGTCAAAACGGTATCTCCCAAGCCAGACTCTTTGACGCTGCGGTTGGAGTAACCGGCATAACCCTCACCAAACTCGACGGCACCTCCAAGGGTGGCATAGTCGCCAACATCTGCAAGGAAATGAAGATTCCCATTCGTTTTATCGGCATAGGTGAACAAATGGACGATCTCCGGGATTTTGATGCCACTGAATTCGTCGATGCTCTTTTCCACAGCAGTAACAAACAGTCCGAACAATAAATTAATCCAGCATACCTATCATGCAATATCAACGACAGCAACAACCTGGTTGTGGCGGATGTTTGCTTATAATACTCCTGATTGTTTTTATATCCGGTGGTGCTCCCGCCCTCATTAATTTTCTTGGTACTCTTATTTATACCGTGCTTGCCGGAATCCTGCTCTTGGCCGCACTGTTCTTTGGATTCTCCTTTTGGGTTCGAAAGAAAGTGGCGACCTATGAACATTCCCAGTCTGAGAGCCATAACCGCTTCGTCTGGCTCCTGGTGCAGATTCTTATCCATACCGCCAAACTTGATGGTCAAATCACCAGGGACGAGATCCAGACTATTCACCGTTTTTTTCAATACAATCTGCGGTATAGCCAGACGCAGATGCTCTGGGTTAAGGAACTCATAAAAGAGGCCACGAATTCAGACCAGTCACTGGATACACTGTTACAGGAATTTAAATCTACATTTGCCTATGAGCCCAGACTTATCTTACTGGAACTTGTCTATCAAGTACTCTACACCAAGACCACTGTTCCTGAAGACGAGCTGAAACTTGCCCGCTATATTGCCTCTTATCTCGATATTTCCGAATACGACCAGCGCACGGTCGAGGCCAAATATCGCTACAAACAGCAATACGGTACCGCGACGGGCCAGGACATGTCAGGACAGCATTACGCAACGCTTGGTTTGTCAAAAGGTGCGAGCGCAGAAGAAGTCAAAAAAGCTTATCGCAAACTCAGTATGCAATACCACCCTGATAAAGTTGCACACCTCGGTGATGAATTCCGCGCTATCGCAGAGAACAAGATGAAGGAGATTAACGCGGCATATGACTTTTTCAAAAGAAAATAGGATTTAGTGGCTCATTGACATTAATATTTGATGGCGTCGTAAAAATTCTTCATCTGCTTCGTTGTTGCAATTTTTCTATAATTACGACGTACTTTAGTACGCCGAAATCATAGAAAAATTCCACGCCTCGCAGCTGATGTTTTTTACTTAGCCATCTCTAGTTTGAGGGTTTTACGAGTTTGTCAATATTTTGTTCAAAATAAATAATCCCAGAGGCTTTTAAGGAGATATTTAATGGCTATTTCAGATAAAATGCGAATGTTCGCCGAAAAATCTTCATGGATACGGAAAATGTTCGAGGAAGGTGCAAAAATGAAGGCTGTCCATGGTGCCGAAAACGTTTTCGACTTCAGCCTTGGCAATCCAGATGCACCACCACCTCCGGAATTTAATCAGGTGATTCAAGAAGCTGTGCAGAATACCCGTCCAGGAGTGCATTCCTACATGCCCAATGGCGGCTATCCCTGGGTTCGTGAAGCCATAGCAGCACGGATGTCCATCGAGCAGAAGCTGACCATCAATCAGGGTGATATGCTCATGACCTGCGGCGCAGCAGGTGGATTAAATATCGTGATGAAAACACTTCTTAATCCGGGGGATGAGGTCATCATTCTTGCTCCCTATTTTGTCGAATACGGTTTTTATATCGACAATCATGGCGGGGTCAGCAAGATAGTTGCTACCGACGAGGAATTCAACCTTGATTTACCTGCAATTGAAGCGGCAATTACAGACAAAACCAAAGCAATCATCATCAACTCTCCCAATAATCCCTGCGGTCAGATCTATTCAGAGGAGTCGCTCGCAGCACTTGGTAACCTTCTCGACAAAGTATCTGCAAAATTGAAAACCACCATTTACATGATCTCCGATGAACCGTACCGGAAGATTGTTTTTGATGGACATGAGGTTCCAAGTATTTTTACTGCCTATTCCAACAGTATCGTAGTCTCTTCTTACTCAAAAGACCTCTCCCTGCCCGGAGAACGCATTGGTTATTTGGCTGTTCACCCTGAAATTGAAGATAAACACAATCTCCTTGATGGACTCACACTGGCAAACAGGATTCTCGGTTTCGTTAATGCGCCTGCACTTATGCAACGGGTAGTGGCAGAGCTTCAGAACGTGAGTGTGGATACCTCAATTTATGCCCGAAGGAAGGCGCTCATCTGCACAATTTTACGTGATGCAGGCTTTACCTTTACTGAGCCAAAAGGCGCTTTTTACGTCTTCCCGAAGACACCTCTAGCCGACGATGTAAAATTTGTGGCCCTTTTGCAGGAGGAAAAAATTCTAACCGTACCAGGTGTTGGTTTTGGTGCACCTGGGCATATGCGAATTGCTTTTTGTATCCCCGATGATGTCATCAGTCGATCGGCTGATGGTTTTAAACGGGCAGTAGATAAAGCCCATTCATTGTAGTTGTTGATTCCATCAGAAAATGCAGCAAAGAAAAAGGGAGAGCCTTTAAGGCTCTCCCTTTTTTTATTTCTTTTCCCCTCTCTGTTCGGATTTATCCTTGAAAAAGAGTTGGATAGATACCTTGTCCAAGCCGAGTCCCTCACGGAAACGGTTGGTGAGATAGCGCTGGTAAGAAAAATGTACCCCCTTGTAACTATTGGTCATAACAACGAATTTAGGAGGGCAGGTACCAACCTGGGAGGTGTAGTAAAATTTAAGCCGTTTATTCTTGTAGATCGGCGGCGAGTGTTGTTCAACGGCATCACGCAGCAATCTGTTTAAGGCCGAAGTGGGAAAAGTCGCTGAATATTGCCGATACACTGATCCGATGACAGGAAAAAGACGTTTAATACCATAACCGGTCAAGGCAGAGACGTTCAGAACAGGGGCAAAGCCGACAAAGGGCAAAGCTCGTCCAACTTCCATCATGACCGCTTCCTGCTGCTTTTTATTATTCTGAATCAGATCCCATTTGTTCACCAGAACAATAAGCCCCTTTCCTTCATCCAGAACATAACCGATGACCTTTGTGTCCTGTTCAGTAATCCCCTCATCCGCATCGATAAGTACCACAGCTACATCACATTTTGCCATTGCGGCGAGTGACTTGAGGATACTGAATTTCTCAAGTTTCTCTTTGGTTTTACCTTTTCGGCGAATACCGGCAGTATCTATAAATAAATAGCTATATTTGCCGCGGGTAACCAGGGTGTCCACACTGTCTCTTGTGGTGCCGGAGATATCGGATACAACCATCCGATCTTCACCGAGAATGATGTTTATCATGGAGGACTTCCCGACGTTCGGCCGGCCAAAAAAAGCCACCTTGACCGTCCCCTCAGGAAGATCAACATCAACCTCGTCGCTCTTAATGGTGTCACACAGCCCGTCCATCAGCGTTCTAAAACCATAACTATGCTCTGCAGAAACCGACCACAGTTCATCAATTCCCAGTTCATAAAACTGGGAGAGCAGTTCCACTTCAACTTCAGGACCATCAATTTTGTTCACTAGATGGAAAACCGGTTTTTTGGTCCGGCGAAGCATATCAACCACTTCCCAATCGGCTGGTGTCAGCCCCTGTTTTCCGTCCATCAAAAATAAAATTATGTCCGCTTCTTCAATTGCCAGCATGGCCTGGGCGCGGATGTGTTGTACCATGGCATCTTCCGGATTGTCATCTATTCCTCCGGTGTCCACCAGGATGAAGGCTTTTTGTTCCCAGACCACCCGCTCATAGTGACGATCACGGGTAACTCCAGGAGTAGGGTCGACCAGTGCCTTACGAGACTTGGTAATCCTGTTGAAAAGTGTTGATTTTCCCACGTTTGGGCGCCCGACAAGGGCGACGATGGGGAGATTGCTGGTCGATGACATTTTTGTATTTTATCCTACTAAGGCTTTATCCGCGTACAACGAGACAAAGCTAATTGTTAAATAAAGGGATGGCAAAGCAGCTCTGCCGTGAATTGTCTACTGCTTCAAGCAGATGCCAATTCTTTCAGTCCCCTGTTGACCATGGTGCGAATAATCGGGTAATCCTTAAACAGTGGATCCTCCAACCGGTTACTGAGGGATATTAAAGACGGTTTTATGAAATCTATAAAAAATGTTTTTTTTCTTACTTTAAACAGAAACGAAAATGCACCTACTATCTGCATGTTCCTCTGAAAGGCAAGCAGCTTAAACTGTTTATTAAATTCAGCCTCTTCAATAGCAACATAGTTACCAATGGCTTTTAGATAAACTGCCACCAGGTTATCCTGGAGCCAGCGAGGCAGACTGGTATATGGATCAATAAGCAATGAGGCCAGGTCATAGCCAAGGGGGCCGAAGCGACCACCCTGAAAGTCTATAAACCGCACGGCGCCTTCTTTAATCATTATATTCCTGGATTGAAAATCCCTGTGCAGGAAAAAATTTACCGGTGCCTCACCGGCAAGCCGGGCAATCTCCTTCAGTTCGTCCAGCACGCCATCAACAACCTCATGAGCCAAAAGCCCCTGCCAAAAAGCACGCAAGAAATATTCTGACTCCTTTTCGATCATGAGCCGACTGTCATATCGAGCACCATCCCAGCACCATGATTCGTCAAAATCCACGCCCCCTCGGCACTGCATAGCGGCAAGGTGTTTCAGGGCGGAGTGGTAATGCTCAACAACCGTAGTTTGGGGCTGTATCTGCATACTTTTTTCTCTCGCCACAATATCATGCAGCCTGATATCGCCAAGATCCTCAAAGAGCAGCACTCCGGTGCTTTTGTCCCAACCGTACAGTTCGGGAACAGGCACTCCATTTTCTCGAAGATGGTTACCGATTTTCCAGGCAGAACCTGACTCTGCCAGTTCGTCGCGCCCCCTCCCGGCAGGTGCTGCAACAATACAGAAGGGACTGTCATTTTTACAGAGCCGCCAGAATCTCCTGGTCGATCCGTCACTGGCAATTTTTCTGTTTTGATCACTCGTCACGAAGGTTTCCGCCTCTGACTTTGTGAGCATTCCATTACCAGCAAGCAACTCTTTTGCACACTGCAGTATCTCGATATCTGACAGTTCTTCTGTTTTGTTTTTTTCCAATGCGATCTCAGTTTTTATCATGGTCAGAGGAGACAATCATATCTCTCAGCCTGCTACCGCTCGGAATAGAGACATCATCCCAGACCACGACCCGTTTAAGGTGTGTCCCGTTTTCAATATGAGCTTCACCAATACAAGCCCACTCGCTGAGTTCAATCTGCGCGGGTAGTTTGGCTCTTTGAGCAATATAATACGGTTTTCTGACCTGACCAATCTCTTGCCAGCAGGGAATTTTATCGGTGAGCAAACCCTGATGCAGGGAAAGATAATCTTCCTCCGTCCCCATATCCGTCCAAAAACAGTCATCCGCACGATAACAGTCGATCTCCATACCTTGCTGCAGTATTTTTCGATAATGATCAATGATACAGGAAAATTCACCAACTTTAATATCCTGTAAAACGGATGGTTCGATAACATGCAGACCGGTAAAGGCAAGTTGGGAGAATTCGACCAGATTATCAAAGCTTGCTATCTTGCCGTCTTTCACCATCACATTATTAAAACGGGGATGATTGTGCATCCCCAGGGTCACCAGATTTTTATTTTCCACATGGTGACGGTACAAATGAAGAAGATTCACAGTATGGTAAATATCTCCATTACACACAAGCAGCGGTTCGTCCCGCAAATATTTGAGCGCTGTAGCCAGTCCTCCACCGGTTCCCAGTATAACCTCCTCCTCCTGAACAGTAACCCCTTCAACACCATCCAAGGCATCAACAATATGTTTTCGCAGATGATGGCAGTTGACCACAATATGATCAAACCCAAACATCTGCAGCCTTTTTATGGTGAGGAGAAGAAGCGGTTGATTGAGGATAGGGAAAAGAGGTTTCGGACGAATCAGCGTGTGCGGCAGCAGCCTGGTACCTAACCCGGCAGCCAAAATCATTGCTTGCATAGTACCTCTTCCGTTAAATTGAGATTAAATCGAAATCACACCGGTAAAGAGCGTACAACCTTGTTTTTCTTATTCCATCAGGAGGGAACCATCCTCACTTTCAGAAATTCCGACTACAACTATACCCGCTTTATTCGCCTCTTCAATCATTAACTCTCGATCAAAGAGCAGGGACTGACCGGCTTCGACAGCCAAAACAGCTCCCTTCACACTCTGCAGGCTCCTGATAGTGGTGAGCCCTGTGGCAGGCAGGTCAAAACGGAAATCCTGACCGGGCTTTTTCACTTTTACAACAACAGACTTCTCCTTTGCCAGAGCCCCGCCACGCAAAATTGTCGCGTCGGTCCCATCTATTGCTTCCACGGCAAGAACTGAACAGTCCCTGACCACCACACATTGTCCGATATCGAGTTTACCGATTGCTCTGGCGTTCTGCCAGCCAAATTCAATATCTCGACGTTGTTTTTTGTTGGGTTTTTTCTTGGTAAGAACCCCGGCAGGAAAGAGGAGATGGCGAAGATAAAGCGTCGACTCCAATACCTTAAT
The DNA here is from genome assembly GCA_013139415.1 of Desulforhopalus sp. Lineage (GTDB taxonomy): Bacteria > Desulfobacterota > Desulfobulbia > Desulfobulbales > Desulfocapsaceae > Desulforhopalus_A. Next base: position 5,498 of record WTAT01000363.1, on the reverse strand, counting down.
GCCCTCGACCTCGAGAGTCTGGGCGATAGCGCGCAGAATGGCGTCGTCCTGTTTCCGGTCGATCTTATTCCACAGCGAAATCCCCTTCAGATCAGGCAGAATATCTCGGAAAATCTTTGTTTTGGTGATGGTACCTAAGAAAACCGTCTCCCCGACCTTTTCCTTTTTAAAAAAGGAGATTAACTTGCCGAGTTGTCCAAGCTTGACCCAACAGACAGCATCAGCCGCCTGAGCCACATCCTCATCGGTTTCCCCTTTATGGGCTATAACCACTACACGCCTTCCGGCCTTATGGGCAGCCTCGATGAACAACAGGGGGAACTGACCGCCACCGGCAATAATACCGATATTATTTTTATTTTTAACCTTGCTCAACAGTCTCTAATCCTCAATCGTCTGTTTGACGACTCCGCGCTTGGACCCCAGCAAAAATTCAACAAGATTTTGAACTTCTTCACATTCAGGAAATTCTTTTCTGGCCAGCTCGATGGCGTCCTTCATCAAAAGATTCGGGGATCTGAAGATAATCCTATAGGCCTTATCGAGCTTTTTAATAGTTTCGCGACTGAAACCGTTACGGCTTAGTCCTACCTTATTTACCCCGGAAATTTTAGTCCTGTTTCTGGTTCCGGCAATAAGGATGTAAGGAGGAGCATCACGACCGATTCCAGAAACCCCGCCAATATAGGCAAAGGTCCCTATTCGGCAGAACTGATGCACAGCAACCAATCCACCAATGGTGGCTCTGTCCCCAACCTCTACATGACCGGCAAGAGTCGCGACGTTGGCCATAATGACATGGTTGCCTATCTTGCAGTCGTGGGCAACGTGGGTATAGGCCATGAGCAAATTATGATCGCCGATAACCGTTTTCATATGACCACTTGGGGTTCCCCGATGTATAGAAGTATACTCACGAATCTGGTTGTCGGAACCAATAATCAGCTCGGTTGGTTCTCCTTTATAACCGAGATCCTGAGGTGCACCCCCTATCACGGTAAAGGAACCAATAAGGTTTCTCTCTCCAATGGTCGTTGGTCCTGAAACAACAGCGTGGGGTTCCACTCTGGTATCGGCACCTATCTTGACCCCGGCTTCAATTACGGCATATGGTCCAATGTATACTGAGGAGTCGAGTTCGGCCTTTGAATCTACTACAGCGGTGGGATGTATGGACATTATATTTTATAATTTTGTTGGTAGATTAATTTCTAACCCCGGTAAACGGGAAAATAAGCCAGGATAAGTGCCTTGGTGCTCACTTTAAGTTTCCAATTTCAATACACTCTCCAGATTCCTTGTTTTTTATGACAGGAAATCTGGAGTAAAGCACTAAATACTTCGTGGTGATTTTTTCTCGTTCACAAAAGTTGCTTTGATTACCAGTTTCCGATTGCTAATGAAAGATATTTTGGCATCTCTCGATATGGGCAAGCAGCAGCAAAAAAACAACTGATTCACCAATTCCCAAGTAATATCATGTAAATGAAGCCATAAGTTCAGCTTCTGCAACCAGCTTATCATCCACCGTGGCTTTTGCTGTCATGACCATAACCGATCTTTTCTCCTTTATAAGATCAAGGGTATAAATCAACTGGTCTCCGGGCACAACCGGCTTTCTGAATCTGGCTTTATCAATACCTGCAAAAAAGAGGAGCTTGTTGCCAATTGCCTCGGGATGAGCATAATAAGCCATTATCCCTCCGACCTGGGCCAACCCCTCCAGAATTAAAACCCCTGGCATTACTGGTCTCTGTGGGAAATGGCCTTGAAAAAACTGTTCATTTATTGTCACATTTTTGAGCCCGACAACCTGCTTTCCAACCTCGATGGAAAGAATACGATCCACCATCACAAAAGGATATCTATGGGGCAGCACCTTCATGATTTCCAGAATATCAATATCTTCCGGGATAACAAACTCACTCATTTCCACATCTCCTGACTCTTCTGTTCTATTCTTTATCGTCAGGCGTATTGCCTAGCTCTGCAATAGCCTTACTATTTTTCCTTACTTTCGACTGTAACTCCGGCAGCTTTGCATAAACGGCACAGGCTTTGGCCCACTGGCGAATAGGCATCACCGGAGCACCACCGAGTACAGCACCCTTGGGTTGATCACTATGCACACCACCCCGGGCTGCAACCATAACCTGATCATTTAAGGTTATATGCCCAGCACATGCAGCCTGTCCACCCAACACTACGTTTCGCCCAAGGGTCGCCGAGCCGGCAATGCCGACCTGCGAGACCAATAAGCTATTCTCTCCGACAACGACATTATGCGCTACCTGAACAAGATTATCTATTTTAACTCCGGACTTTATCCAGGTAACCCCGTAGGCTGCACGATCAATGCAGGTGTTCGCACCAATCTCGACATCATCGTCTATCCGGACTATTCCAACCTGCGGTCGTTTGATATGCTCGCCACGCTCATTGGCAGCATAACCGTAACCATCACTACCTATAACCGTGCCGGAATGAATGGCAACCCTTCTACCGACAATACTCTTGCTGTAGACGGTAACGTTTGGGTGAATGGTCGTATCATCACCTATCTCCACATCATCTCCAATAACCGCCCCGGCCCCCACAGTAACCCTTTCACCGAGTTTGACCCTGTCACCAAGAACCGCTAAAGGCGCGATGGTGAATTCTTTGCCAAGGAGACAACCCTCGCCGACAAAGGCACGAGGGTGCAGCCCTTTGGCTTCAAAAGGTTCTTTTACAAAGTAGCTATGAATAATGGCTACAGCCAGATAGGGATCCTTTACCTGGATGACTGAGATATTTTCAACCTCCTCCACCCCAAGGGGAACTATCACCGCACCTGCCCCTGTTGTTTTCAGTAAATCAGCCATTTTAGCCTTGGCCAGAAAAGTGATATCTCCAGAACCGGCGCTATCAAAAGGAGCAACCCCCCGAATAAGGGCTGTTTTATCACCTACCACCTGGCCCTTCACCATTTCGGCGAGCTTTTCGATGGTTATTGTTTTTTCTGTCATAATTATATTGAGTTAATAAAGAAAATATTTTTTTCTTGTACGATTAAAAGCCTGTAGATCATCCTGCCAGTCCTCTTCAATTGCCAGAATAGGCCGACCGTCCTCCAGCTGGTTACGGACGTTACGATCTCCTAAAATCAGATCCATAGGCAGACGTTCAAATTCATACTCATATGGAGGTTTTTTGTACTGAAAATTTTCAGGATAAAGAAGTATTGTCGCCTGGAGCAGAGCAAGACTGGTCCGATAGGATAGAAAGGTCTGGGGATTAGCTACATGGATCTGAAAACCATAACAAGCCTCCCCTGCACATTTACCGGAGGTCGGTTCAAAAACTATTGGCCGCAGATGACATCCGGGCAACTCTGTTTTCTTTAGCATTTCGATCATTGGAGCATGTCGCCAATACGGTGCACCAACATATTCAAAAGGCAAGGTCGTTCCCCTCCCCTCGGATACGTTGGTTCCTTCCCAGATAACCTGTCCCGGGTAAACGAGGGCTGTCTCAGGGGTTGGCATATTAGGAGATGGGCAAACCCAGGGAAATCCAGTGTCCCTGAAAAGCATGGATCTGCTCCAGCCTTTTAGTGCCACCACCTCCAGTTCAGCCCCTATCCCGAACTCTTTATTTATAAAAAGAGCAAGTTCACCAAAGGTCAGTCCATGACGCATGGGCAATGGATACAACCCGACAAAGGAATTGCAGTCAGCTTGCAGCAAGTTTCCTTCAATTGTCTCTCCGCCAATCGGGTTCGGGCGATCAAGCACAACTACCTTTTTGCCCAGTTTCGCAGCCATCTCCAGGCAATAAGCCATAGTATACAGGAAGGTGTATACCCGAGTACCAACATCGACGAGATCAATGAGCAGTACATCTAACTGGTCAAACATCTCGGTGGTTGGCTTACGGTGCTCGCCATAGAGACTGTATATAGGCAGTCCTGTTACCGCATCGATAATATGATCGGATTCGATCATATTATCCTGCTTTTCAGAAAAAAAACCGTGCTGGGGCGAGAAAAGACAGGTCAGTCGTGCACCGTATTTCTGCTGCAGCAAAATCCTGCCATGTATAAATTCGCGCGTAGTCGATGCCTGATTGGATAAATATCCAATTCTCTGGCCTGGGAATGACATCGACTGATCGTGCACCACTATCTCAAGTCCAACCTGCAGCATAGATAACCGAAATAAAAAATATTTAGTTTCCATCCTGAAACGAGACATTCTGTTCTAAATCGAGGCGTTCGATAAATTTAACCACAGGCATATGTTTAATATTCTGAGGATTAATTTTATCGAACAACGAAGAGTCAGGGGCAAAAGGCCGTTTCAGGATGGAAACTATTTAATAAAATGATGTAACCCCGGTAAACGGGAAAATAAGCCGGTATAAGTGCCTTGGTGATTTCTTTAAGTTTCTAATTTCAATCTACTATCCAGATTTCTTGTTTTTTATCACAGGTTTTCTGGAGTAAGGCACTAAACAAGTCTGCTATCTTAATGGCGGGAACAAGAAAAGTCAAAAAGTAGATGGTCAACAGAGGTCTTCGTAAAGAAATATAGAGCCATAAGCTGGAATTACATTTGCTGGAATTACATTTGCTGGAAATACATTTGCTGGAAATACATTTGCTGGAAATAAATTTAACTCCAGGCAAATTGTGGTTGCTCATAGTGGGAAACCCTGGTCACTCGGCCGGCAAGAGCCACCTCCCGAAATTGATAGAGTATCGCGGCGGTAGGAGTAGCGATGCAGGTGTGGCCTACCGGCATAAAGAGGATGGGACGACCACTTTTTTCCCCACCTTGCAGAACAGGTGCATCCCGTCGAAAAAATTCATTACAGGGGATTCTGTGTATCGAAGCAACCTCCTGCTCATTTTTGTTCAACCGTTGCACAATACCACCCCAGATGACCACCGGGGTGATATGAAACCCTGACCGGGTAATAAAATCATCCAGACATCCGAGAAGTCGATTTTGGGGAAGATTCAGCCCGACCTCTTCCTCAAGTTCGCGAAACGCAGTCTGCTCGGGACTTTCTCCAGGATCAATGCCGCCACCGGGCAACGCCCATTGTCCAGCATGATTTTTCAGCCCTCCTGCCCTTTTGGTGAGGATGAGTGCGGCACTGGTATCCGGGGCATCTCCAAGACTGTATAAACCACCTTCTCCCCTATAATCAACGATGGTAATTGCCACCGCTGCCCTTCTAAGCTTTCCAGGGTCGAGGCTGGATCTTCTGAAGTCGGCAAGGTTGGCTTCGACAATTTCTCGAAAATCTACTGTGCAGTTAAAGTTTTCCATCATCTCAATAGAATATCATATATATTTTCCAGTGACAGAAGCAGTTTTTCTTGTTTTACCATGTTCGGAGCCATGAGTATAACCTATGACGTCAAAGTCTATGCCGAGTTTTTCGACTAATTCATCGTAACCGTCGTATTTACCTCGCATGCAGGTTGAAACGTGGATCACCTGCACTCC
>WTAT01000038.1 GCA_013139415.1 Desulforhopalus sp. | reverse complement strand
ATCTCTTTGGTGAGAGCTATGTAGAGTTACTTTTTTCAGATGGTGAAAAGGCCTCAACATCTGCAGGTGATATAGTTGTCGTTGATACCCTGATCTCCAAACTGCAGGATGCCAATCTGGAAGATCCTCATGCCTTTCTGGCGAAGAATATGGCCTTACGTCTGAAGGTCAACCTGTCTGCAAACAAAATCGTTACCTCTGCCAATTACAAGATTCAGCCCCTCCCACATCAGCTTCTTGCTGTCCATTTTGTGATGGATCGTTTCCAGCCTCGCAGTCTTATCGCTGATGAGGTTGGACTCGGTAAGACCATCGAAGCAATCCTGCTGTACCAGGAATACAAATTACGGAATATGGTCAAAAAGGTTTTGATCATAGCCCCATCAGGTCTTGTCTTGCAATGGCATGAGGAGTTGCTCTCCAAATTTGATGAGCAGTTTGTCATTTACAACCGGGAATACATCCGTACCCTGAAGCAGAGTTATGGTGAGGAAACCAATGTGTGGACCTTGCATGATAAGATTATCGTTTCCTTGGACTCTGTCAAACCTCAAAAAAACACCGATGATTTAGAGCACCGGGAACAGGTCAGGAGGGAGTGGCATAATAAACATATCTTTGAAGATATGGCCCATGCCGGGTTTGACATGGTCATCTTTGATGAAGCACATAAGCTGAGTAAAAAGGGAGATGGTTCTGAATCTGCCCGTTACAAAGTAGGGAAATTGCTTAGTGAAGCCATTCCCGTTTTTCTGTTGCTTACCGCTACTCCTCACCAGGGGGATGAAGACCTGTTTGTTAACCTGTTGCGTCTGGTTGATCCTGTGCTCTTTGCTGATAAAAAAATACTGTCTCCATCTTTGGTGCAGGAAGTAACTGTCCGTAATCAGAAACGGGCAGTGGTTGACTTTGACGGTAACCGTATCTTTAAGCATCGAATCACCTCCCTGATTGAAATTGCGAGGACAGAGACAGATCATGCTGACGAATTGGAATTTTATGATCTGGTAACTGAATAACTGAATACACAGGCAAGTATTACAACCTTGCCACACGCACGAATAATCAGTTCCTGATCCTGCTTATGATCCTCTACCAGCGGATAGCTTCTTCCAGCAGTTTTGCTCTCCTGCAAACCATGCGACGGAGGAAGGCCTTTCTTGAGCACGATGAGCAGCAATTAGATGAACTGGAAACAGTTATCTCTGACTCGGATGAAGTGCAGGATGATGATATATTATTTCAACAGATTGCTGACAATAAGGAAGACCTGGAAGTTGAAAAATTCTTTGTTGATGAGTGTATTAAGCTGACGGAGAAAATAACCGGGACCTTTGCTGATGCCAAGTTTCGTAAACTTATCGAAGTAATCGACGAAATTAAAAACCGTGAAGATCAAATCGATCTGAAATTTATTATCTTCACAGAGTTTAGGGCTACCCAGACGGCAATCATCGAATTCCTGCAGAAATTTGGCTATTCCTGTTCGTATATTAATGGCTCCCTATCCCGTGAAGAACGAATTGATCAGGTTGAATGGTTCCGCAATGAAAATCAGATAATGGTTTCTACCGATGCCGGTGGTGAAGGAATCAACCTGCAGTTCTGTCATTGTATGATAAATTTTGATCTTCCCTGGAATCCGTCGAGGTTAGAGCAGCGTATTGGCCGGGTTGATAGAATTGGCCAAAAACATAATGCCTTGATCTTTAATTTCCACCTGACAGACACTGTAGAGGACAGGGTTCGGAGGATACTGGAAACAAAACTTGAGCGGATTAAGGATCAATTTGGGGATGACAAGTATACTGATGTATTGAGTCTGCTCCAGGATGATTTTTCCTTTGATCGAATTTACATCGATGCCATCCAGGTCAAAGATGCTGAGAGTAAACAATTAAATAAAATTGCTGATCAGATTTATATTCGAGCAAAAGAGATTATGGATACTGATGAGCTGCTGTTGCCGTTTTCTGATTTTGATGGCAACGCTGAGGAGTATTTAAACAGCGAGGTTAATAAAATAATCGAAAACCTGGTGATGAATTATCTGAAGATTAACCAGGTTGAAGTGAACCGTTATAAAGGGGATGAAGATCTTTGCTATTTTAACAATCCATTCCCTGGTCTGAGTACCGGTCCCACCACCTACCGAAATGTTACCTTTGAAAATAGTGCTTCCTACAAAACAGAGAAGATTGAATTTATAAATATCGAACACCCACTGGTTGGTAATGTAACCAGGAAATTGGATAACTCTGCATCAATTGGGGCTGTGTCAGCGTTTCGTTTGCAATTGAATAAGTTTTCCGGTGTCTCAGGAGTATGGTTTATCTATCGGTTGGAGATTCGCAATAATGTTAATAGGGAAAAGACAGCTCTTATAACAGCATCTTATGGAAGATGCTGATTTCTGCAACAACAGGATCAGTAATTATCTTGAGAATCACATGATGATTGATGCTCAGATAATTCAGAATTATGACTGTACAATTGATGTTCAGGCGATTACGCAGACGGCGTTAAGTGAGGCCCAGGAAAAGGCAGGTGATATTTTCACTGCAACAAAGCTTACCTGGATAGAAGAAACAAATGTCTATGCCAAAAAGACAGAAGATTATTACTCCTTCAAGAAAAATGGTATTCGGAATATTCGGGTTGAAAATATCCGGGAATCCAAATTAAAATCGCTGGAGAAAGAGGAGAAACAATCAGATGCAGAGCTTTTGCTAAAGCGTAATATCATACCCAAACTTGAATTGTATCAGATGGCCTTTGTGGAGTTTATTTGATGGCATCATGGTGCAGAAAGATATTAAACAGATTATCTCTTCAGACAGGGCACACAAAACTTGTTCTGGATACAACAGGTGTCTTACTGGACGAAAGGTTTATTGAGTTTCTTGTTGAAAATGGTGTCAATTTCCAGATTACTGACGCAACCCAAGAGCTATTAATTTCGCTCCAATTAAAACCTGATCTTATTCTTTCCTCCTTATCAGAAGTACCATCCCATATAGAAAAGAAGCTGGATATCACTGTCTGGGATTATACAAGTTTTCCATTTGATATCGAGCAGTTTGTTGCTGCAGGCTTAAGTGTAGATCAACTTATCAGCTTGATGGTTCAGGATGGAGAAAATCCTGGCGGTTTGATCACTCAGGAGAACATCGCTCTGGAGCTGCAGAAATCAGCAGCCTATTCCAATAAGTATTTTGCAAAAAAGCTGTCAAAAAAGATCCATGTACACGCATACTACGTTGAAGACTATAATGCACTCATAAATCTTGGTAGATTATGGGGTGAGTATGTTCATCTCTGCTTTGTCGTGAACGAGCAGCCCGATGAGGATTTACAGCAACTGGTGGATGATGCTGCCAGTCAGGCAGTGCTTGCCGGTAAACTGAAGAATTCTTTTTTTGAGCAGGAAAGTAGCTTGAAATCTGTAGATAAAATTCGAGGGTTTCTGAAAGGCTTGGGGAGAGGGCGTAACATAGCATTGATTTGTTTTGATGGCATGGGAGTGGCTGAATGGCAGGTGTTACGCAGATATCTGCATAGCTGCAACTTCACCTTCTCGGAAAAGTATATGTTCTCCCTGATTCCAACCATGACCAAAATTTCCAGAAGTGCCATCTACTATGGTGATGCTCAAAATGTGTATTCATTGAAGAGTCCCAATGAGAGCAAGCAATTCAGAGATTATTTTAATGATAGGAAATGTGGATTCTATCGGGAAAGTGAATTCGGCAGTGAGGATGATCTACTTGGTATAGAGATGGTCACTGTGATCTATAATTTCTTTGATGGCATTGGCCACCATACCCAACTCCCTCACGGGAAAATATCAAAAGATCTCTATTTTCAGAATCTTCAAAACTACCTGAACAAATCGAAAATTAAGGATGAACTGCTCTTGTTAAAAGGGCTTGGTTATAAAATATATTTCTGTTCAGACCATGGATGTGTAGCAGCCCAGGGAAATGGTCAAAAGATTGATAAATATCTTGTTGAAGAGGCAAGCAAACGCGCCACATTGATCAACAGAACTCAATTGGCCAATTTCTATGATGTTGATCATTATGAGATACCGTTTGTGAACGATAAAGTTACACTGCTTGCTAAAGGCAGAACAATGTTTGCATCAAAGAAAGTGCGGGAAATTTCACACGGTGGAATTACCCTGGAAGAATTGATAGTACCATTTGTGGAGATAACAGATTGATTGGATTAGATAGGCCACTGAGGCCTATGTGGATATACGAAACTTTGAAAATGGTGGAAGTTGGTGCCAAGCCTTCGATTTATAATGAACCATTTGAAGACATCGCCCAAGAACTTGTAGGTAAGGAAGGAAAGAGAAAGGTTCGGACGGTTATCTTCAGGACGTTTATCTATTCTTTTCAAAAGAAGCGAACCAAGATTGAAAACAATATGTTCTTACAATTGGCAGAGTCTCACTCCTTGAGTTATCTGAAGCCATTATTTCTTTGGAAGATTTTAATGGATTATGAGATTGCTAGATTCATTATCCAGAAAATAACTCTGGGTGTTGACCATTCAGGCCATATTTCAACACAACTGTTATCAAAAAAGCTGGTCCAGGAGTATGGGGATCGTGATGTGGTCAAACGCTCTCTCAGATCTTTTATGACTACTTTGGTACATTTTGGTGTGCTCAGTCAGGAGGATAAAAACAATTATATCTTATTGCCTAAAGAAACTGTTTCTGATGAACAGGTTCGGGAATTTTTATTGTTATATGGTGCAAATTTTCTGGAATCAGAGGTTGTTGATCTGCAGAATATGCCGGAAGAATTTTTCTATTTCTCTGAACCCGTTGATATGATATCTGTTGCCCAGGAGTTTAATGGAAAAGACTGGGAATATGTTCGAGAAGTTGGACGGAATGTGTTGATGTTAAAGAACCGTAATTCAAGGCAGTAAGCTACCATTTGGAATTTTTATGGATAAAAAACGAGATGTCAAAGTCGTAGAACAAAAATAGGGGAAAAACTGTTTGTCCTACACCCCGGTTAACGTAGGCCAAGACAGCTTTGACCATGAGCAGATCTATATTGCTTGGAGACAATCAGATTTCCAGTTTATCGAAGAACGGGACGGTAGGAAAGGATTGAGGGCTCCCCAGATAGGAGGGCTTTTTTCTACACTTGGACATCTTAAAGCTAATCCATTTGAGCCTGCAACAGTCGTGATGCCAACGGGAACAGGTAAAACGGAAACAATGTTATCTTTGGTTGTTGCAGGGAAGTTTAAACGAACTTTAGTGCCTTACTCCTGAAAGCCTGTCACAAAAAACAAGAAATCTGGTCTCTTGGTGTGACCGGGTAGGAAAGAAGATAACCGACTCTTCAATTGATACGAACCAGATAATGAAGACAGCGATTAAATCGGAGATACTTAAACGCTCTCCTGATTTTGCTGTTGTTGAGATTGATCAACCCAGAGAGTTGCTTCGGAAAAATGAAGGTTCTATAAGTTGCAAGTATAAGGGGCAGGAATACCCCTTTCTTGAATCGGATATCATTATGGCCACAGGTGCGGTCTCAGGGAAGAGTGCTGGTTTTTCGATTGGTTTTGGTGGTAAAACAGTTTCCTTTACATTCCAGTTGAAAAATGATGACTTTGCAATAACCACCAGGCAGAACTTAAAGTTCAGGTTCGGTAATAAAGAATATTCAGCAAGCGATTATTTTACAGAAAATCCACCTTTGATTTACCTGGCTGACACTTCGACAATAGATGGAGCTTATAGACATTTTTCAACTGAAGATGATCTCCAACCCTATAAGGTTGATCACTTCGTGTATGGGCTTGGGAACGAGTTGATATTTCGGTAGAATCACAAAGGAAAGAGAAATTGACGCATTCTATCCAGTATCATACTATCAAAAAAATTCAGGACCAATACGATATCGTTTTTGACGATGATGGCAGTCAGGAAATAGCGGATATTGTCGGAATAAAAAATATCAAAGATGAACAAATAGTTGTTGATTTCTATCACTGAAAATATTGCTCGAAAGGCAAAAAGCCAGGATCAAGAGTTGACGATGTGTACCAGGTAGCTGAACAAGTAATGAAAGGATGTAAATGGGCAAACAATAGTGAAAAATTATTTGACCGCCTTATTGATCGAGAAATAAAGCGATTGGGTAAAGGACAGTCTTCAAGAATTGATAAAGATGATTTGAAAGAGCTAAAACATTTGCAGAAGGTATCTCGAATGGCGAAGATCAAACATACCTTTTATATTGTGCAGACTGCCATATCTAACACCCCACAAGGGGGTATAAGTGCCTTGGAGGTTACTTTAAGTTCCTAATTTCAAAACACTCTCCAGATTTCTTGTTTTTTATACCCCTCAAGGGGGTACTAAAAAGAGCACCCCTCAAGGGGGTATTGAACTGAATGACAGACTTTCAGGAGTAAGGCACTAATGGAGAATGAAGAATTGACTTCATATACAAAATGAATTCTAAAGACGATGGTCGCTTGGTAGTCGCAACTGGAGGCAATTTGGATATCGGCAAAGTACCCGTGTAAAATGGGAATTGTTGACCAAAGCGTTGATCAAGAGCAAATGACAATAAAAAAGGGGTTACAGCCAAAAAGCTATAACCCCATAATGTAATTGATGGTGCCGAAGGGGAGACTCGAACTCCCACGGACATACATCCACTAGACCCTGAACCTAGCGCGTCTACCAATTCCGCCACTTCGGCAACGCGCTGAATATGATTCTTGCGCGGGGTTTTGTCAAGACATTCTTGTTGATAACTATAAAAAAATTTACCTCATACTACAAATATGAAAATTTTTAGAAAAATTGAAGATATTACCCAACCCCTGGAGAATGCCTGTGTGACGATTGGCAACTTTGACGGGGTCCACTATGGGCATCAGCAGCTGTTTGCGACAGTAGGTCAAAAGGCACGGTCCATCAATGGTACAAGTGTGGTCATTACCTTCGATCCTCATCCGTTACAGGTATTGCTGCCGGGTGGAATAAAACTGATTTCGACGTATCAACAGAAAGAAGAACTGATTGCACTCTCTGGAATTGATGTGCTTTTGGTGATCCCTTTCACTAAGGAATTTGCCAAAACAACGGCTGATACATTTGTCGCGGACCTGCTTGTCAAAAAACTAGGGGTAAATGAGCTGGTGGTTGGCTATGACTACGCCTTTGGCAAGGGGCGTAGCGGCAATATCGATTTTTTAAAAGAACAGGGGCGACTGTTTAATTTTCCTGTAACTGTCGTTGATGCATGTTATCTGGGAGATCAGCTGGTCAGTTCAACAAAAATCCGTGAGCTGGTCAAAGAGGGGAAGATGGCGGCCGCCAGCGAACTGCTTGGTCGCTTCTACCAAATTCGGGGTACAGTGCGGGTGGGCAAACAACGAGGTGGTAAGGTGATCGGTTTTCCCACGGCCAATCTGAAATTTAACGAGGAAGACCTGGTACCCAAACATGGGGTATATGTAACACAGGTGTTCTGTGAAGGACAACATTACGGAGGCATCCTCAATATCGGTTACAATCCGACCTTCTGTGAAGAACAATTGGTGGCTGAAACCCATATTTTTGATTTCAATGAAGATATTTACGGAAAACCGATCAAAGTGAATCTGCTGAAATTTTTACGCAGCGAAAAAAAATTTTCTGGGGCACAAGAGCTTGCGCAACAGATCTGTAAGGACGTATTATTGGCAAAAAAAATTCTTGACGAACTATAAAGTGATATTGCTGTTAGATGTTCCGTCGAAGCCTGTCGGTAAACTGACGTGGTGAACCAGTGGAATATTTTATTGTTGCAAGTACGCTCAAGGTGTCTATAGTGTATGCGCTCATCGCAGGCAGGTTTTGCGGGGTCTTTTATGAGAGATAATGCGTTTTCGGCCTATGACTGTTTCTTTGTCTTAAGTGGCTGAGAAGGGGTTGAATTTACTAGGAATGATAGTCGTTTAAAATATAGAGGGTAACTATGTCTGAAGAGTTGAAGGAAGATTTGCCGAAGGTGATTGAAGAACTGGAAAAAAAGTGCAAGGAACATCCCAAATCGGTAATGGCCTTCCACCACCTAGGGCTCGTTTACATGAAAGCCGGTCGGATACCAGAAGCAATCACGTCATTGGAAAGAGCTATTGAAATTGATGATCTTAGCAGTGAGAGCATGATCAACCTTGGTGCGATTTATTTCGGACAGGGCAATTTGGACAAAGCCCAGGAACTCAATGAAAAAGCTCTCTCTGTGAATTCGGAAAGTGCTCAGGCCCATGCAAACCTGGGTCTGATCTGGCAGCAACGAAGCGACTTTGATAAAGCCATTTTGTCTTACGAAAAGGCCATTCAGCACGATCCAAAGCTGGCCAGTACCTGGATAAACCTCACCTCTGTGCTTACTATGAAGGGAGAGGATGATCGTGCTGTGACAGCCGCCAGAAAAGGTCTTGAACTAAATCCTGATTCACCACTCGGACATAACAACCTGGCGGTGGCGCTGTACTTTAAGGGAAATTTTGCTGATTCCAAGATTCATCTGGATAAAGCAAAGGAACTCGGCTACTCGGTTGATCCGAATTTCGCGTCGAGCCTTCAAGAAAAACTGGCATAAAGAGACAGAGCAGACAGAGCCGTAGTAGAAAAAAGAGCGAGTTACATGCCTAAAGAACAAATAATTGTACGACCCTGGTGCCCCTTTTGCGGCCAGAAGGTTGGGAAGCCCTCCCATGCACCCGTCAGAAAAATGACTGAATTTCCAGTTGGCCGCTGTCAGTGTGGTGCGGTGTATAGCTGTGATGCAACAGGTCACAACGTAGGTTCCGCAATAGTGGAAACCCTTGTCTATGCCTGCAATGACAACGCTGATTTCGCCTGGGAGTTAATGCCCGAAGATGATTACTTAACCGGACGTATTGAAAATTACGACGAAAGGTTGAATCAGGTCGTCGCTACAAAAAATGTAGATGGCCGGGCGGTGAGTGGAGTACTCTATTTTGTTCGTCTTCATACGGACATTAAAGATATAGCCCGACGTATAAAGGAAAAGAAGGGTGAGACTGTAGAAAAAATGCTGGGGACGGCGGTGGAAGAGAGGTCAAGTGTCATTGAGCCGGCTCCCGATGAAAAGCGGGTACGCAAGAAAGCCAATAAAAAATTGATCAAAGAGTTGGTAGACAAAGAGGATATTGATGCTCTCGTTGCTTACTGTTTTGACGATAAAAAAAGTCTGCGCCTGATGCAGCGATTGCTGTATGCCCCACTTGAGAGCACGCGCTGGAGGGTGGCCTGGATAATAGGGCAGGTTACTGCAAGAACATCTACCCGTGAGCCAGGTCCCGTCTCTGAGTTGCTGCACCGTATGTTTGAGGCCTGCTCAGATTCGGCGGCAACGCCCTGGGGCATGGTTGAAACGATTGGATATGTCATCTCCCTGCGAACTGATATATTCGGGGCCTTCACCAGACATCTTTTGAATTACATAGGTGATTCTTCCACTCAAAATCAAACGCTGTGGGCGCTTGCCGAAATTGCTGACACGAGGCCAGATCTGATTCGTGATACCCCATTCTATAATTTGTTCCACTTTCTTCAACACCCGGAAGCACAGGTGAGGGGGCAGGTGGCCCGACTCATGGGGCGTATTAAAGCAACAGAGGTGGCGATTCAACTCATGGAGCTTGGTACAGATCGAGAAGAATTTTGGTATTGTAAGAATGGAACACTCGTATCTTCGACTGTCGCTGAAGCGGCAGGTACAGCACTACAGGTGATACAAGGAGAAACTGAAAATGACTGAGAATTTACAATCAATTGAAACAATTGGATCAACGGGTAAGCCCCAGGCCGAGAAGCCGTCTGATCCTCTACAGGCTGATTATGAAGAAGGTAAAAGGTATTTAGAAAATCTGGAATACGGCCAGGCGGCAGTGGCTCTTCACAATGCTCTTGTTGGTTTCAAAGAAAAAAATGATGATGCAGGAATAGCCAACGCCAGTAACCAGCTTGGTCATGTCTGTTTTGCCCGTGAAGAATATGAGAATGCCTTAAAACATTATGAGAAAGCCTTTGGTATCTGCGACAAATCCAATGACCGGATGAGCCTTCTCGCGGTATTGAAAAGGATTGTTGAAGTACATAAATCACTAAAACAATACGATCCGGCCATTGAAAGCAGTCTGGCTATTCTCGATCATTATCAGGACAATAGAGATCCTCAGGGAACAGTAACAACCTTGGAGGAAATGGCTGAAATTTATTTAAAGGCCGACAAGAAAGAGAAAGCTGCGGATACCTATCGGACCATCGCTTCGATTCATAAAAATTTCCGGCATGAAACCATTGCCGCTGGTTTTATGAAAAAAGCTGCACGCTTAACAAGTTAATCCTGAGTTGGGACCAGAGATAGACAATGTTCACAGGGATAATTGAAGGAGCTGGGAAAATAATCGGCAAACGAACGGTTGGCGGCGGAATAGCCTATGACTTTGAGGCAGGTTTTGACCTGACTGAGCCCGAAGA
>WTAT01000586.1 GCA_013139415.1 Desulforhopalus sp. | reverse complement strand
GCGGATCCAGGAGGGCGCACTTTAGGCTCCAATACTATGCCTTATACCGGAATAGCAATCTTGTTTTTTGTTGTAATCCACCTTTTTAAGTTCACTTTTGCAGATAAGTCTGAAACTCCTATCTATGATTTGATGGCAGCAACCTTTTCTAGTTTTTCCTGGACTGTTTTTTACATTGCAGGGATGGCGGTTGTCGGAATTCATTTAAGTCATGGATTTTGGAGCCTTTTACAAACTTTTGGCTTACAGCATCCTGATCATACGCCAGTTGTCGAACAACTTGGACTGGGCCTTTCCATCGCTATCGGAGTTGGTTTTTCTCTGGTGCCTGTTTATCTGCTAATCTTCATATAAGGAGGCTCACACTATGTCGTATCTTGATGCCAAAATTCCTGAGGGACCATTGTCTGACAAATGGGATAAACATAGGATGGCGATTCCTCTTGTTAACCCTGCAAATCGACGTCAATTTACCATTGTAGTGGTTGGGACAGGGCTGGCTGGAGCCTCTGCCTCGGCGACTCTAGCTCAGATGGGCTACAAAGTTAAAACATTTTGTCTGCAAGACAGTCCCCGTCGTGCTCATTCCATCGCTGCTCAAGGTGGGATAAATGCTGCTAAAAACTATACAAACGACAGTGATTCAATCTGGCGACTTTTTTATGATACTGTGAAAGGTGGCGATTATCGATCACGTGAAGCCAATTCTTATCGACTGGCACAAATCAGTAATGCAATAATCGATCAATGTGTTGCCCAGGGTGTGCCGTTTGCCCGTGACTACGGTGGATTGCTCGCAAACCGGAGCTTCGGTGGAACCCAGGTCTCACGCACTTTTTATGCTCGGGGGCAGACCGGTCAACAGCTTCTCCTCGGTGCTTATGGAGCACTTACTCGACAAATTGGTGAAGGTCGGGTCGACATGTACAACCGGCATGAGATGGTTGATCTGGTAGTTAAAAACAATCGTGCCTGCGGAATAGTTGTTAGAAATCTCATTAATGGCGAATTGGAATCCCATGCCGCTGATGCTGTGCTGCTGGCAACCGGCGGTTATTCGAACGTCTATTTTCTCTCGACTAACGCTGCCTTTTGTAATGCTACAGCCATCTGGAGAGCACATAAGAAGGGCGCCTTTTTTGCCAACCCGTGTTTCAACCAAATCCACCCTACCAGCCTGCCACTACTTAGCGACCGTCAGATGAAGATGACCTTGATGAGTGAAAGCCTGCGTAATGACGGGAGGGTCTGGGTACCAAAAGATCCCGCTGATCAGCGTAAGCCTGGAGATATTCCAAAAGGTGACCGAGATTACTATCTTGAAGCCAAATATCCGAGTTATGGCAATTTGGTTCCTCGTGATGTCGCCTCGCGTAACGCCAAGGAGCAGTGCGATGCCGGCAAAGGAGTAGGTCCAACCGGTCGGGCAGTATATCTAGATTTTGAAGAGGCTATTGCCAGAGATGGCCAGGATAGTATCCAAAGGAAATATGGCAACCTCTTTGATATGTACAGCAATATCACCGGAGAAACTCCATATAAAACGCCCATGATGATTTACCCCGCGGCCCATTTTACCATGGGTGGACTCTGGGTTGATTATAACCTGATGACGACCATACCTGGTTTATTCGCCTTGGGGGAAGCCAATTTCTCAGATCACGGCGCAAACAGATTAGGGGCCAACGCCTTGTTACAATGTTTGGTAGATGGATATTTTGTGATTCCGACAACTCTGGCCGGTTATCTGGCAGATAATGGGGCTGCAGATGTTGGACCGGAGGACCCGGATTTTAATGTTTCGAAGCAGCAGGCTCAGGAAAAAATAGACAAAATTGTCGGAATTAAAGGAACCAGGACCGTTGATGATATTCACCGGCAATTAGGAAAAACCCTGGAGGATCATGTCGGCCTAAGTCGGAGTAAAGCCGGCTTGCAAACAGCAATTGACGAGGTCAGGGGAATCAAAAATTCGTTCTGGACGGACCTTAAAGTTCCTGCCACCACCAATAGCTATTGCTTCAACCTGCAGAAGGCTCTGCGCTTAGAAGACTATCTGGAACTAGGCGAACTGATGGCAATTGATGCCCTGGAAAGAAAGGAATCGTGCGGTGCTCATCTTCGTGAAGAGTCACGGAGCGAGGAGGGAGAAGCAATCCGAGACGACAAGAACTACTGCCATGTTTCAGCCTGGGAACATATTGGTGATGGTGAGGGGGCGAAGCTGCATAAAGAACCACTGGTCTTTGAAAATGTTACCCCTTCACAGAGGAGTTATAAATAATGAGTGTTCATGAATCAATTGGCCTAACCCTGAAGGTATGGCGTCAAAGTGGCCCTGATGCACCGGGCAGTTTTGAAACCATCGAAGTCAATGACGTTGATCCTCATAATTCCTTTCTGGAGATGCTGGATCACCTCAACAATCAGCGTATCCTCGAGGACAAGGAGCCTATCGAATTTGACAATGACTGTCGTGAAGGTATCTGTGGAACCTGTGGTGCGGTTGTCAATGGCCTTCCCCATGGTCCGGGACGGGGAATGACCCTCTGTCAATTACACATGCGATCTTTTAGCAATGGAGATGTCGTTGTTGTTGAGCCTTTTAGAGCCAGGGCTTTCAAAATTGTCAAAGATCTCATGGTGGATCGGACACCTCTGCAAGAAATTATGCAGGCAGGCGGTTATATTTCCGTTAATACCGGCGGGGCACCAGATGCAAACAGTTTACCTATTTCTCAAGAAACGGTTGAAGAAGCCATGGACGCGGCTGCTTGTATCGGCTGCGGCGCTTGCGTGGCAACTTGTCCGAATGCCTCGGCGATGCTCTTTGTGAGTGGAAAAGTCTCACAATTTTCCCTTTTGCCACAAGGAAAACCTGAGGCAAAAAAACGGGTTCTGTCTATGTTGAAAACTATGGATAGTTGTGGCTTCGGTAACTGTACCAACCACCGTTCCTGCGAAAATGCATGTCCCAAAAATATCTCGATCGCCCATATCGCCCGGTTTAATCGTGAATTCTTAAAGGCGGCGTTTTTAGGAAAGTCCAGCAATTATTAGATAATTGCCTGCGTTAAAGGTAGACCATCATTACTACGTTTCATGGAGTAGCGCCCCATGCAGGATGTTGGAACCATTAATGCATTGTACAACCATTGGATGCTCGGTAAGGCTATTAAGCGTGAGAGACCTCCGCGCTGGTCAATTGTCTGTGATATTTTGAGATGGGTTGAATTATTCAGTGAGGTAGAACACTTGAAGGCTAACTAATGTAATAATGAAAGAAATATCATAATGAGAAGAGATATGAAGTTAAATTTTTTTACAGAAGAGATGTGCTTAATTCTGGGATTGTTCACACTCAGCGACGTGAGCCAAGGAACTAAGCATTCCCTACAGATAAGTGCTGATCACAATACAAACAAAGAAATCCCTGTTGATATGCATATCAACAGGGATTTCTTTGTTGCTGAGCAGGATACTCCAGATCATGGTTGGCAGATTGGGTGCACCCCACTCAAACCTACCTATTATCACCAAGAACGAGAGTTAAATCCGTACATTTTTCTCGTTCACCCTCTGCGAGGGTCATTTCAGACCATCTAAAACTATCTGGAGCTCGAAATTCACGAGACATTATGGTGTACCACAACACAACCGCACAAAATCTAGCTGGCAATTAGGTGGCCACTGGCTCAGGTCCCGCTTATTCCGTGCTTCCCTGCCAGACGCTCCAAAGACCTAGGGCAAAATACTACCGATTAAAGAATCGGCGACAACAACCGTGACCCGGCGATAGCAACCCGAGCAGGTAACGATTGAGTCGTTGTTTCCTCGCGGGTAAC
>WTAT01000601.1 GCA_013139415.1 Desulforhopalus sp. | reverse complement strand
TGTTTTGAAACATGAGGAAGGGACATCACCAAATGTCTATTATATTCGAGAGTATTCGGCTCGCTAGCCACTAACACCCCACAAGGGGGTACTCAGTTCAGTGCTCCCTTGAGGAGTATAAGTGCCTCGAAGGTCTCTCTACGTTCGCTATCTGGAGGTTACTTTAAAATCCTAATTCCAAAACACTCTTCAGATTTCTTGTTTTTTGGACAGAAAATCTGGAGTAAGGCACTAATACTGTAAACGAATGCGCGCCTCCCCAATTAGGAGAGGCGCGCACTCAGTCGCTTCTCTATAAATCGTTATTTATGAAAGAAATGAATAAAACAATACAGCGTGGAGATTGTTTTAAGCTCCTGGCCGCCTGTTTCTATGAACCGGAAAGGGCTCTTTTTATTGAAGAGCAGGTGGGAGAGAAACTTGGGATGCTGTTTGATAGTCTTGTCCCGGACGATGCCCGGATAGCAAGGGAAATGGTAAAATTTGTCGAACAGATGGATCAGCATACAATGAGTATTGACCATGCGGCTCTTTTTGTCGGTCCCTTTGAGTTGCTCGCGGCCCCTTATGGCTCGGTCTATATCGAAAAAAAACGAAGAGTAATGGGGGAATCAAGCGTCAACGCCGCACGTTATTACCAGGAGGCAGGTCTGTCGGTCGACATAAAAGAGCCACCGGATCATATCGTCATTGAACTTGAGTTTATGTATTACCTGTGCAACAAAGAGGCCAGCGCTTCCCAAAATGGACAGACTGCAAAAGCCAACCATTACAGAGAAATACAGGCACGTTTTTACCACCAGGCCATAAAGCCGTGGGCTGGTGATTTTTGTGAAGCAATTCGAGTAGGAACTGATAATGGTTTTTATGTAAACCTGGCCGAGTGTCTCGACAGTTTTCTGATTTCCTGCGAAAATATTTATAACCTAGCTCAACCTACAACCGCCATATAAGGCGAGTTTAATATGCCCTTGCTTGCATTGTTTGCAAATGTATTCTCTGAACAGTCTTCGGGAACAACTCTGCTGACCGAGAGATGTCTTAGAAGACGTCTCAATACCAATCAATGCAAACGTTGTTTAGACATTTGTCCCTCCAGCGCACTGCGTTTAAATGGGCGCGAAATTGCCTTCGATGAGACCAAATGCACCGGTTGCATGGCTTGTGTAACCGCCTGTCCACAAGATGCTTTGGTAAGCGACTATGACCTGGATGAATTGCTCTGCACTCTTCAGAAAGGCAGGGATGTAGTCGTTTCATGCTCACGGCAAAAGCAGAACCAGCCCAATGAAGTTGTCGTGCCCTGTGTTGGCATCTTTTCAAAACAATTTTTGGCAGCCATTGTTGTCAACGGTTGTGGACCAGTAACCTTTAATGTGGCTGGTTGCTCTGAGTGTAACAACCAAAAAGCATCTACCGTTTTTTTTGCAGATTATAAACTGGTCATTGAAACCTTGTCGCATATTGTATATCCGGGTCTTATTCTTGCTCATCAAAGCGGCTCATCACAAAGCGCTGGTGAGGGTAGAAGATCATATCTTTTAAATATTAAAGAAAATATTCTCGATGTTACCAAAAAAAGTTTCATCCCTGATCAGAAATCCCCAAAATATGAGAAGATAAATTCCCGTAGGATACCGCACAAAACAAAGCTTGTTCAAAATCTTCTTAGAGACTTGAGCGAGGACTCTCGAAAAAGGATCCTGTCTCTCTTTGGGTATAGTTTGTCCGTGACAAGAGAATGCACGTTTTGCCCTTTGTGCAAAGGTATTTGTCCCACTGGGGCAATTAAGCTTGAAAAGTCGGCACAAGACAAAAAAATTACATTTAAAATGTTGGATTGCAGCGGTTGCGGTTTATGCGTCGAATTCTGTAGGAAGGGAGCTCTTTCACTTGAAAAATACCCTCTACAATTATCATAGTTCTAGAATATTTCAGAGGAGAGTATTCTGGAATTATCGTTCGATATCAAGGCATGTGAAAAAAATAACCGGAGACATATAGTTGATATCGAAGTCTCGTTAGACTCGCTTACCTGCGAGCATTATTTTTTCAAAATTACGAAGAGTTGGATAAAAAGGGCATTCTCGGACAACCTCCTGGAAAACCTGCTTCACGTATACATCAGCTGCCACCAGAGCTGAATGTTGGCAAAAAAGCGTAGTATTCCAAATGCGCTGGAAAAGTCTTTAACACTTCGCAGTGTCTTTCTTTATCAAATAGCAGGGTGACGACGCTACCCTGAATGCACCATTTATTGCTTTTAGAAGAAAAAGTTTAGGCGTTCCTTATTTTATTTGTTGACCCTGAAGTGCCGGTCTGTTACATTCCCTCCATATTGATAAATCAACCGGATGTTCAATTGGTTCAGTAGCTTAGGTTTTGCTTAAAAAGTATACCAGCCGAACGTCTGAAGAGAACTTTATAAGATTTTGCCCAAAACGAGGAGGGCCACAATGTCAACAATCATCAATCTCACAGATATCAACCAAGGAAAAGCTTATCAGGTTTCAGGTTTTAAAAATCACCCATCTGCATACACAGAGAAACTACATAAGATGGGCTTTGTAGAAGGTACCCCTATAGCGCTCGCTCCTGTAAAACTATCAGACCCAATTGTCTTTCAAATTCGTGGAAGCCGTATTGCTCTAAGAAAAAATGAAGCCAAACAGATTCTGGTACAGGAGCTTAAAGATGCATAAGATTGAAAGAATTGCCATTGCCGGAGTGCCCAACTGCGGAAAAACATCTCTCTTTAACAGTTTGACAGGATCTCGCCAGAAAGTTGGCAACTGGCCAGGTGTAACAGTAGAAAAAATAGAAGGCCGTCTTCCACTCCAGGGGAGCACAATCGACCTTGTCGATCTTCCAGGCACCTACAATTTGAGCCCTGATTCAGAAGATCAAAAAGTTGCCGAGCAAGTAATTCGTGGGGGTGAATATGATTTGATTCTTAATGTTGTTGATGCATCGAGTCTTTCAAGAAACCTTTTTCTGACTATGGACTTAAAAGAAAGGACAAATCAGATTATTGTCCTCCTCAATATGGTGGATGTTGCAGAAAAAGAAGGGGTAGAGATCGATATCGAGCAATTAAGTAAAGAACTTGATCTTCCTGTTATTCCCGTTGTTGCAGTAAACAAAGACTCTGTTGTCAACGCCTTGAAATGCATTGAGAATACAATAAAAGAACTTCCGGCTCACGACTCCCATGTCTCTAGAATTGAGGTGCTTGATTCTGTACAAAAATATGCCTCAATCGATAAGATCTATTGCCGTGTTGTTCAGGAAAAGACGGATCGAAATGAAAGTATTACCAATAAAATTGACAATATCGTGATGCATCGTTTTGCTGCGATTCCTATTTTTCTCGCATCGATGTTCGTTACCTTCTGGTTTGCAATTGGTTTTGGGTCTGTTTTTATAGATTTTTTTGATATTATTGGTGGGCTCCTTTTTGTGGAATTTCCAGCCGCATTTTTAAGATCTCTCAAGAGCCCTGAGTGGCTAATGGTTATGGCAGGTGGTATTGGTGCAGGTTGTCAGACTGTGGCCACTTTTGTTCCTGTTGTATTCTTCATGTTCTTTTCCCTGGCCATTCTTGAAAACCTTGGATACATGGCACGAGTGGGTGTCGTTGCCGACAGAGTTATGCGAAAGATTGGACTTCCAGGATCAGCTTTCATTCCTATGGTTGTTGGCTTTGGCTGCACAGTGCCTGCAATTATGGCTGCACGTACTTTAACCAGCAAGCGTGACCGCTTCATGACCATCTTCATGGCACCATTCATGTCCTGCGGAGCCAGACTACCTGTCTATGCTCTTTTTTGCGCCGCTCTTTTTGGGGCATATTCTGGTTTTGCAGTATTCATGATTTATTTAGTCGGTTTGGCTATGGCTATTCTCACCGGCTATTTCCTGAAAAACACGCTCTTTAAGGGTACTCCTTCCCATTTTGTGATGGACCTCCCCCTTTATCATACGCCCCAGTTTGACGCTGTATTTAAGAGTGCATGGCTGAGAATGAAACATTTCGTCAAGAAAGCCGGGAAGATTGTTGTGATCGCAGTTTTTGCTCTCAGTGTACTTAATTCAATTGGTATTAAAGACGGCGCAATCTCTTTTGGAAATGAAGATTCAGAGGTATCTGTCCTCGCCTCTGCTGGAAAAGCTATAGGGCCTATCTTTGAACCAATGGGCATTAGTAAAGAAAATTGGCCGGCATCTGTGGCCCTTTTTACTGGTCTTTTTGCAAAAGAAGCCATCGTTGGTACACTTAACTCTCTTTATGCCTCCATGGACATGAGCCCTTCAAGTGAAATAATCGAAGCAGGGGAGAGCAGTGGTTTAGATGTTGCGGGATCAATAACAGAGGCGTTTACAACAATTGGTGAAGGTGTAGCTGGACTTGTGAGTTCCTTTGATATTTTGGGTATTGGTCTCATCTCTGAAGACCGGGAAGCCATATCAGAAGAGATTGGTGCAGGTACTTCGGTTTACAAACATATTGCCACGTACTTTACTGTTTTTTCGGCTTTTGCATATCTCCTCTTTGTTCTGATGTATTTCCCTTGCCTTGCTGTAATTGGAGCTGCCCGGCAGGAGATGGGAGGTTTCTATGCTGGCGTAATGGCAGCATACAGCACCTTATTGGCCTGGTCTGTTGCAACTCTTTTTTACCAGATCGCTGAAGGGCATAATCTATGGTTTATTGCCCTTTCTCTGCTTATTCTTGCAAGTATTTATGGAGGACTTCATTTACTTGGTAAACGTGAAAAGATTGCAAACGCCATTGCTTTTGCGCCTCCTATAAGGAAAAGCTGTTGTGAGTAAACACTTCTTTTCAGGCTAAATATTTTTTGCAATTAAGCCACAGTCAGTAGAGGTACAGCTGGCTGTGGCTTTTCTCTTGTTGGAGCAAAACTGGTTGTTTTAGTGCCTTACCCCTCAAGGGGGCACTGAACTGAGTACTCCTGAAAGCCTGTCATTCAGTTCAATACCCCCTTGAGGGGTATAAAAAACAAGAAATCTGGAGAGTGTATTAAAATTTAAAACTTAAAGATAACACCAAGGCACTTATACCCCTCAAGGGGGTATTGAAAAGAATCCCGGCTTATATTCCCGTTTACCGGGGTTAGACACTATAGAGGTCTAAATATAGGGGTCTAAAATATGGCACTAATACAAAAATCCTATTCTGCTACTCATGATCTTCAACCTTGATACGGCTCGAAACACATCCGTGACATGAACCCGATCGCCCGCGGGCTGCATCAGAGAGCGAAAGGACGCCGACAATATTATTTTTATTGCCTTCATGGACGAACAATCTGTGGACATCTGCCAAGATCATCTTTTTTATAGCCTCTTCCAATAATGAATCTGCATCGCAGCTGTGAACGGGTGAACACATAACCGTACTTGCCGCTACAGAAGGCATGACGCCATGCTTATAGGCGAGGGCCAGATCTGTTTTGGATATTACCCCACCTGGCAGGCCGCTTTCATCTGTGATCAGCATGGCACCAAATCTATAAGCAGAGAGTGCTTCCATCACCGTACTTAATGTTTCGTATATGTGAATGTTTTTCACCCCCGTTGTCATGAGATCCCTGACCTTGAACCGGAGGACGGAACCGGCTTCGTCGGCGTGCTTTTTTTTGTTTAGGTGGCTGTATTCACACTGGTGGCAATATTGGTAAAGAAGTCCGACAATATCGGGGTATGCCAGTGTACCCACCAGATCCTCTGATGCGTTATCTGTAACATACAGGCGGTATACCTTGTTCGTGCGCATTTGCTCAAGAGCCGTTTCCAGAGAATCGCCTGACTTGCAATAAAGTGGAGGGGATACCATGATATAATTGAGGGGAGAATCGATTGGCAGATCTGCGTAATAGGCCCCGATGATATCGGTTTTAGACACCACACCTGCAGGTTGAAGTTGGGAATCAACGGCGAGAAGAGCGTTTACCTTGTGCTTTATGATGGTATTGATGCCATGGTCAATGGTTTTATCTTGATCAAGACAAATGATCTGCCGACGCATGGCTTTATTTACACTAAGATTTTGAAGAGTGTTGGTCTCTATCATATAACTGCTCCAGATTGTTCTTAGGAGGTTGTCCGAGAATAGAAATTTCGTCTCAGGTCAAGGCATGTTGGAAAAATAAGCACAGCCATATACTGAATATCGGAGTCTTCCTCTGGTCGCTTACCTGCGAGCATTGTTTTTCCAACATAACAACGAGATGAGGCGAAAGAGCATTCTCGGACAGCCTCCTAGGCCTTTTGAGTGGAGTGAAATATGGATACCATTTTTCACTTTCGATCTGCATGGGTCGAATGTATCTTGCTCAGTCGCCGATTTGCTCCAATAAATGATTGAACAGGTCCGAAATATAGACAACACCGATGATACGCTGGTTATCTACCACCGGCAGCCTACGGACGTGTTTTTTAATCATGATATCAAGGACCATGAACAAATCGACATTGGGGCCGATGGTGATCACGTCGGGCGTCATGATATCACCCACCAGAATTGATTTGATACGACTGCCGGCGGCATCGATCAACCCGGCGACGTCGAGATCTTCCATGTTGCCCCAGACCTGAATATGTTTTGGTCTCATATAAAGCAGAATATCATACATAGAAAGCATTCCGGCCAAATGACGGTTTTTGTCAGTGACGATGATTCCGAACAGCCGCCGTCCATGCTGCTGGGAGGATTCACGGAAGATGCGAATAGCATCTGTGAGCGGTGTTTCTGGAAGCAGAGTAGGAAATTGAGTAGTCATGATGCCGGCAGCTGTGAATTTCATATTTTATCTCCCAAACGACATGCTGAAAATGTGAATTATTGGCAGCTACAGTTGCAGAAAAATATCATTAACAAAGGCCATTCTGAAGTTTATGCTATTTAAAGTTTATGCTATTTATTTGACGGCGTCGGAACACTATTTTTAATGCCTTACTCCAGATTTTCTGTCATTCAGTTCAATACCCCCTCGGAGTCTGTCGCTTACCTAATACTACAGCGACATTTGGACTAGACATCCCAAATAACATCTGGTAACATGGCATCAACAGGGACGCATGACCGGGGCCAAGGCCGTTTGCTTGA
>WTAT01000077.1 GCA_013139415.1 Desulforhopalus sp. | reverse complement strand
CTGACACTTTTGGGCTACGGTTCCTCTCCTCACCAGCGTATGAGTCGATGATGGCAAGATTCGCTAGTCATGCAGATAGAAACTCTAACTTCCCTTTACACAACAC
Organism: Desulforhopalus sp.; assembly: GCA_013139415.1. Taxonomy (GTDB): domain Bacteria; phylum Desulfobacterota; class Desulfobulbia; order Desulfobulbales; family Desulfocapsaceae; genus Desulforhopalus_A. The sequence continues at coordinate 16,108 of WTAT01000077.1, read as the reverse complement.
TTTTTGGCCTACTAGCTCTGCCTGTTACCCATAAAATTAAACTGGACTTTTAAATCGTAATCATGCATACTTGATGCATGAAAACTCAAAATCAAATCAAACGCACCTTGTCCCTAGAGACTGGTTTATTATATCTTAAAAACCTACTTAACAGTAAAACATTCTCTAACAGAGCAAAAGTGGTAAAAGAAGTCTGCAAAGAATTTAAATTTTATGATCCCAAAGGTCAGGAACAACTCAGTAGTTGTGCAAAAGCATTGCGTATTTTAGATGCAGCAGGTCATATTCAATTGCCGAAATCTTCTCGTAAAACTTCTGTGAAAAAATCACCTCAACGTTTAAATACTCCCGTTCCCAACCCTGTCAATGTACCATCAACCGTGAATGAAGTTCAGGGACTTGAACTGATATTGGTTCAGACCACAGATGAAATACAGATCTGGAATGAACTCATGATTGAAGAGCATCCTTTGGGGTCAGGTTTTTTTGTTGGCCGTCAGCTACGTTATCTTATCCATTCTTGTCATGGCTATTTAGGGGGAATTGGATTTGCGGCAGCCGCCCTGCAATTATCTGATCGAGATAAATGGATTGGCTGGGATAAGGAGCAACGCCAGAATCATTTGCACTCTGTGGTGGGCATGAGCCGTTTTCTGATCCGCAAAAGTGTCACCTGTCATAATCTGGCCTCTAAAACATTAAGTATGAGCATACAGAGGTTAGTCAGTGATTTTGACAGTCGCTATGGTTATAAACCACTGTTAATAGAAAGCTTTGTAGATGAAGCCTGGCCAGGTACCTGTTATCAGGCGGCCAACTGGCAAAAAATAGGAAAAACAAAAGGACGAGGTCGACAGGACAAAGACAACCAATATGCTTTAAGCTGTAAAGCTATTTATGTTTATCCAGTCGATAAAGACTTCCGGCAAACCATGGGGTTACCAGTGAATGCGGGACTGGGTGCATTGAAAGTCACGGATGGTCTGGATGGCAATCAGTGGGCGGAGCATGAATTTGGTGGTGCCCCCCTGGGTGATGCCCGATTAAGTAAACGACTGGTAAACATTGCTCAGGTAAAAGGCGAGTCACCGGGGCGTGCTTTTGGGGGCGCGGTCAATGGTGACTGGCCTGCAACAAAAGGGTACTATCGAATGATTGATCAGCCTGAAGACTCGGCCGTAAGCATGCCCAATATTCTGGAGCCCCACCGAAGACGTACAGTAAGGCGTATGACAGCTCAAAATACCGTATTGTGTATACAAGATGGCAGCGAACTCAATTATACCAACCTGGATCAATGCACAGGTTTAGGAGTATTAAAAGCCAACCAGACCGGTGCCAAAACAAAAGGAATGAATTTACACTCTACTTTTACCGTCACTACCAACGGCTTACCATTAGGCATTCTAAAATCACAGTGTCTTTCACCCAAGGAGAAAGATGTAAATGATACAAGAAAGCCGTCTGCTATACCAATTGAAGAAAAGAAAACCTTTGTCTGGATTGAACACCATCGTGATTTGGTTGAGCTGTCTAAAGAAATGCCTCAGACTCAGTTAGTGGATGTCTGTGATCGGGAAGCGGATTTCTTTGAGTTATTTGATGAACAGCGCCGAAACCCCGGAGTTGATCTGCTTGTACGAGCCAGCCATAATCGTAAAATTGATCAAGAGCCCTTTAAACTCTTTACAGCTGTAAGGGAAACACCCGAGCAAGGGCGGGTACGGGTGCCCATCCCCAAAGAGAGTGCCCGTCCCAAAAAAAGTAAGCAAAAAGTACGCAAAGCCAGACCTGCGCGTTTAGCAGACTGTGCAATACGTATACTCCATCTTAAACTGCCGCCACCTGAGTATTATGCTGATAAAGAGCCAGTAGAGCTTTGTGTGGTTCATGCATTAGAAGAAAATCCGCCCTCAGGAACCGATCCGGTTGAATGGTTTTTATTGACCACAATAAATGTTGTTACCAGTGCAGATGCAGAGCAATGCCTCCGCTGGTATACTTTACGGTGGCGTATTGAGGATTGGCATAGGGTACTCAAATCCGGCTGTCGTATTGACGATTTGGCTAACGAAACAGCTGAGCGTTTACGCCGTGCTATTGCTATTAATCTAGTCATTGCATGGCGGATCATGTTAATGACATTGCTCGGAAGAGAAACACCTGAACTACCGGCAGAAATCTTGTTTTCAGATATAGAACTACGAACGCTAAGAGCTTACGCAAAAAAAAAGGAATAAAATCCCCCATACTTTTAGGTGAAGCGGTTATACTGGTTGCAAAAATTGGCGGATATCTTAATCGTAAAAATGATCCGCCGCCAGGACACCAGATACTATGGCATGGCTATCTTGAGTTTCAATACATGTGCATGGGGTTTGCGTTGCTGGAAAATGACGAATCATCAACCGGTGCTACTTATGGGTAACAGGCAGTCCTAGGAGGCTATCCGAGAATGCCCTTTCCACCCAACTCTTCGTAATTTTGAAAAAATAATGCTCGCAATATCAAATATATGGCTGTGCTTATTTTTTTCAAAATGCCTCGGCTTGTGAGAAAATGCCTATTCTCGGACAACCTCCTAAGGAAATCTCAAAATCTCAGCCACTGAAGGAGGAAAGAAACAGGACAGCTCACATCAATCGTACGGATAAGCCTGCGGAGTGCCTTAATCAATTCTGACAACCCCCAGGTGCTCCGCAATCTCATCCCATCTTGACTCAGAGGAGGACGACAACATGCCAACACCATTTCTAGAGGAAGAATTCGTCTTCACCAATCCGGACGGCAGTACCATCAATGTCAGAGGCTCGGGAAACCAGCATTATGCAGTCTTCGAGACCCTGGACGGCTACACAGTCACCCAAAATCCTGAAACAGGTTTTTACCAATATGCCGAACTCTCCGCGGACAAAAGCGATCTTGTGCCTACAGGTTCCAATGTCGATGAAGTTGATCCGGCAACTCTGGGTCTTCGGCCGCACCTGCGAGTCCGCCGGAAGGCCGCAAAACAAAAGGCCCTGAGTGCTTCGATGCTGCAGGAGGAACGACCCCAATGGCAGATCAGGCGTGATGAGAAAAAGCGTAAGCGGAAGAGGATGATGGGGGCCACGGGTCCTGAATCGACCCCACAAGCTGCAGTAACTACAGGAAATTATATCGGCTTATGTCTCTTGGTCGAGTTCCCCGACGTTGCACCAACCATCTCCCGCCAGGAAGTTGACGATTTTTGCAACAAGCCTGGCTACACCGGTTTCGGTAACAACGGATCAGTGCGAGATTATTTTCATGATAACTCACGTGGTAAGTTGACCTATACCAATACGGTGACCGAATATTACACTGCGGCCCATAATCGTTCCTACTACACCGACACCTCTGTTTCCTTTGGTAAAAGAGCGCGGGAACTTATTCTCGAGGTCCTGGATCACCTCAAAGCCCAGGGGTTCAATTTCAGTCAGCTCAGTAGTGACAGTAATGGGTTCATCTATGCACTGAACGTGTTTTACGTTGGGCCCAGGGTTAATAACTGGTCCGAGGGACTCTGGCCCCATTCATGGGTGTTGGCCTCAGCGTACAATGCTGGTGGTGGCAAGAAATTCCGTGATTACCAGATCACCAATATGAGCAGCCAGCTTACCCTGCGAACCTTTTGCCATGAAAATGGCCATATGATCTGCGACTACCCGGATCTTTATGACTACGGCAGTGAGTCTGCCGGAATCGGACATTTCTGCCTCATGTGTTACGGCGGTAATGACAAGAATCCGGTCCAGATTGGAGCCTATCTGAAAAACGAGGCCGGCTGGGCGACCAAGCTCACCACGATAACGCCGGGGACCACGGCGAGCCTCAATGCCGCGAACAATGAATTCTACATCTTTGCTAAAAACAGTGACGAGTATTTTATCATTGAAAACAGGCAGAAGAGTGGCCGCGACACCTTCCTGCCCGATGCAGGACTGACTATCTGGCATGTTGACGAAAATGCCAGTAACAACAATGAACAGATGACCTCGGCTCAGCATTATGAATGTTCCCTGGAACAGGCTGATAACCGTTTCGATATGGAAGGCAATGCCAACGGAGGCGATGTTGAGGATTTATTTGCCTCGCCGGGAAGTGTACTTTTTTCCGATACCACCAGTCCGAACAGCAAGTGGTGGGACGGCAATAATTCCGGCTTGAATATTACCCAGATTTCTGCATCCGCTGGGACAATGACATTTGTTGTGTCGGCAACCGCGGGATGGATAAGCAACAAATTTGTGCAGTACACCTATGCACATGCAAACTCCAAACTGGCTTATGCCATAATTGAAAGTTTGAGCGGCTGGAGACGGATTGCCCCTACATCAACGGATGGTGTAACCAACGTCCTGAACATACTCGATGCGGCCAAAGCCAATGGTAAAAAGGTCAATGTGTACATCGGTTCCGACAACCAGATTCATGCGGTCTATATGGTGTAACCAAAATAGCAATATTTCGGACTCAAAACCGTTAATTTAAATCGGTAAGAAATGAAAATCAAACAAAAATAATACTATAAGGAGCTAGGTTATTATGTGGCACAATAATAAATCAGTGGTTGCCGTTTATGCTCATGTCAATACCAAGCTTGGATATGCCATCATTGATGGAGTGAGTGGCTGGAAAAGAATCAACCCAACCTCAACTGATGGAGTTACCAATGTTCTGGACCTCCTCGCTGCCGCCCAGGCAAAAGGTAAAACCGTCAATGTCTTCATTGGTTCTGATGATCAGATTAGTGCGACCTATATGACTTAAGACTCGGCGATAATAACGCTGGGGAATGTGACAAAACTTGTATTTAGAATTATTTTCTGAACACAGCCAACCATAATCTGCGAGGTATCAATATGCCAACATTCACCGTAACATATTCAGATGCTCAAGAAGAGGTCAGCTCTTCTTCGCTGACCGGTCTGCAGGGTGCACCACCTGCCTTTGCAGAGGTGGCAGCCGCTTCCGACCAAGGGGGGGCGGTTTTCGACCTTCAGGGAGCAGGGCCTCCGTCGATCCAGGATCTGGCACCGGCAATAGGCACCGGAGGTTTTGACGACCTCCAAGGGGCCGGTCCTCCTCCCGTGCCCGGTATGGCAGGGGCAGGCGCTGCCGGCGACTCAAACGAAGACCTGGGAGATGCAGGACCACCGCCAATAACGAAGGTCTGACCTTTCATAGGACAGGCTACGACATGGCCTTGACGGAAAAGGAGGTCAGGGTCATTATACAGCTGCCAGAAAAGCTCCCTTTGGGTGAAACAGTACGATCTCAATCTGCCCTTCACCCGTAGGGAGTGCCTTATAGAGCGCCTTGAAGCTCAATCTGATAAATACAAAACAACCCAATATCAGGAAAACTTTCTGAAAATTCACCTCCTGTTTTCACACTTCCAATCCTCCTTAATTTAGTGCCTTACCCCTCAGGTAAGCGACAGACTCCGAGGGGGCACTGAACTGAGTACTCCTGAAAGCCTGTCATTCAGTTCAATACCCCCCCCTTCGAGGGGTGCTCTTTTCAGTACCCGCTTAACGGGTATAAAAAACAAGAAATCTGAAGAGTATATTGCAATTGTAAACTTAAAGTTACCTCCAGATAGCGAACGTAGATAGACCTTCGAGGCACTTATACCCCTTAGGTAAGCGATAGCCTCCGAGGGGGTACTAAAAAGAGTCCCGGCTAATTTTCCCTTTTTCCGGGGTTAGTACTCTCTGATACTTTTGGTCCCCTACTTATGCCCTAGCCCCGATAAAAAGAGCCATAAGCTGGAAATCATTTTATAATACCTCTTTGATGGCGCTCAATTCAGTGCGCCCTTGAAGGATATAAGTACCCGAGTTTATATTTATCTTGTCTTACAAGTGTTTTTTATGAAACGCAGGCAACTAAGGAATTCTTTATGAAAGTTGGTGTCGGATATTGTAATAACCGAGATGCCTTTTGTGCCGGCAGATCAGGTGTGACTGATGCAATCCGCCGTGGTGCTATTGATAGACCTGATCTTGTCATGGCTTTTTGCAGCGGACAACTGGAGCACGAAGCGTTCCTGCAAGGTATCAATGAGATTGTCGGAGAGACACCTGTAATCGGGGGGGATTCAATTGGAATTATAACCAATCATGATCTGTCATATACGGGTTTTCCAACAGGAGTTGCAGTATTTCAATTCGACACAATAAAATATCAAATTGCAGCCATCGAAGACCTGGACAGCGATGAATACATGGCAGGGTGTAATCTGGCAAGCCAATTATCTGAAACTGAAGATGATAAACTGCTGCTTATGTTCTATGATTCGATAAAATTTCCTGCCTCGCCTACGTCCCCTCCTGTTATGAATGCTTCCTCACCACTGATTGAAGGACTCCAGTCCATACTCCAGCCAGGTCTACTCATTGCCGGCGCTGGATTGCTTGGAAATTATCAATTTAGCAATTCAACACAATTTTCCGGTTCCGGTTCCAGTCAGCAGAGTGCGGTTACAGCGCTTATTTCAGGATCTATTAAGGTTTATCATACTATAACCCATGGATGCTCACCTCTTGATGGTATCTATCGCACAATAACAAAAATGCAGGGCTCTGTTATCAATGAACTTGATGACCAGCCAATTGTTGAGATCATTGATGAAATCTACAGAGATCAGGATTGGAGAAAACAACAACCCCTTAATCTCTTAACAATCGGTGTGAACTATGGGGAGAGACTTACATATCAAGAAGACAAGTATGTTAATAGGCTGATTACAGGAATTCTTCCAGATTGCAGTGGCATAGGGATGTTTGAACCAGACCTTGAGGAAGGTATTGAAATCCAGTTTATGCTGAGAGATGGTAATAAGATGATTTCATCTGCAAGACTCAATGCAGAACGCCTCATGAAGAAAATAATTGATGATGAGAGAACACCTCTTTTTGCATTATACATTGATTGTGCTGGAAGAGCAGCAGAGCAATCCAATACGGAAACAGAAGAAGCTGCAGAAATTCAGCAGGTGATGAATCGACACAATACTCCTCTGCTAGGTTTTTACTCGGGTGTTGAAGTTGCCCCTATTCTTGGTAAGAGTAAAGGGCTTGATTGGACAGGTGTCTTAATGGTTTTAGCTAAGGACAATTAAAGTGAAAAACAAAGGCCGGTCGGCGAAAGAGTTAGAGACAAGATGCACAGAGTTGGAAAAACAGGTGCAATACTACAAGAGCATTGCGGAAGAAGCAGGACGAAACCGTTTAAGAGAAATTGAGCAATTAAATAGACAAATTACTGATCGGAAAAAAACAGAAGAGAAATTAAGGGAATCTGACAAAAAAATTCGTTCCTGGCTGGAATATTCACCCGTTTGCACCAAAGTACTGGATCGTCATTTCCATATGCAATATATGAGTTCTGCTGGAATCAACTGTCTTCAAATTAAAGACATTACAAAATTTTATGGAAAAAAATTTCCCTTTGACTGTTATCCGGAACCTACCCGAACCGATATTGTCAATAATTTGAAAAAAATCAGGGAAACAGGCGAAATAGTCGCCCTTGAGACGCCTGTGTTTGATATGGCTGGAGGTAAATTGTGGTATCGTTCAACTTTCGTACCAGTTACCGACAAAGAAGGTCGATGCGATTACATTATCGTTGTATCCATCAACACGACTGACCAAAAAAGGGCGGAAGAAGCGCAAGCCAATCTTGAAAAACAACTTAGGCAAGCCCGAACGATTGAGGCTATTGGGCTGATGGCTGGCGGTGTCGCCCATGACCTGAACAATATACTCGCTGGAATTGTCGGTTATCCAGAGATAATCTTGGATGCCTTACCCGATGACAGTGACCTGCGAGAGCCGGTTATTGCCATTCAGGAGTCCGGTAAAAGGGCCGCGACTGTGGTTGCCGATCTTCTAACAATAACAAGAGGTGTTGCCACCACGAGGGAGGATCATGATCTTAATACAATCATTACGGAATATTTGAAATCCCCGGAATGCAAAAAGCTGGAAGTATTTCATCCAAATGTAATTTTCCAGGACCGATTGAATGCGAGACAAGCCTATATTTACTGCTCCCCTGTCCATATTAAGAAGTGCCTTATGAATCTGCTGACAAATGCAGCTGAAGCTATTAGTGATAACGGAACTATCCACATTAGTACTTCGAACCAGTACCTTGACACGCAAATCGCAGCTGAGCACAATTTGAAAACTGGTGACTATATCGTGCTCAATGTAACCGATACCGGTACAGGTATTTCGGAAAATGAGCTAGAGCACATATTCGAACCGTTTTACACCAGGAAGAAAATGGGAAAAAGCGGCACTGGCCTAGGGCTTACAGTGGTTTGGAATACTGTACAAGAACATGAGGGTAGCATATCAGTAGAAAGCACAGATGCAGGTACATGTTTTCAGCTTTATTTCCCTTTAGCAGTAGAACAAAAAGGAGTTCAAGAAAACTGTAATACTGTTGAGGAGAAAACAGGTCAAAAAGAACATATTCTAGTGGTAGACGATGACCCCCAAATACTCGATCTTGCGACTAGGATGCTCAATCGATTAGGCTATACAGTCAATTCCGTCTCTTCAGGTGAACAGGCTGTCCAATTTATTAAAGAGCAGTCAGTCGATTTAATACTCTTGGACATGTTGATGGAACCAGGCATGAATGGGTATCAAACATACAAGAAAATTACCAAGCACCACCCCAGCCAGAAAGCGATTATTGCGAGTGGTTTCTCGGAAAATAATGATGTGAAAGCAGCTATCCTGCTTGGCGCTCATGGCTTTATCAAAAAACCATATTCGATGGATCAACTTGCCAGTGCGGTAAGGAAGGCGTTAATGCCTTACCCCTCAAGGGGGCACTAAACTGAGTACTCCTGAAAGCCTGTCATTCAGTTCAATACCCCCTCGGAGTCTGTCCCTTACCTGAGGGGTATAAAAAACAAGAAAACTGGAGACTCTCTTGAAATTAAGAACTTAAAGTAACCTGCAAGGCACTTATCCCCCTCGAGGGGGGACTAAACTGAGTACCCCCTTGTGGGGTGTTAGAAATTTAAAGATACCACCAGATAGCGAACGCAGAGAGACCTTCGAGGCACTAACCCCGGTAAACGGGAAAATAAGCCGGGATAAGTGCCTTGTTGGTATCTTTAAGTTTCTAATTTTAATACACTCTCCAGGTTTCTTGTTTTTTATGACAGGCTTTCAGGAGTAAGGCACTAATGCAATTTACTCCAGGGCAGGGATGATTTTTCCTGTAACCTCCCCAAAACCGACACGATATCCTTGTCCCTGGCACCAACCGGTGAAGGTGACAGTGTCATCGTCTTGAAGAAATTTTCGCTGCTCACCACTTTCAAGCACGAGTGATTTTGTCCCTTTCCAAGTCAACTCCAGTAAGCTGCCATAGCCCGTTTCCTCCGGTGCACTTATGGTACCGGAGGCCATCATGTCACCCGGGTTAACATTGCATCCGGTTATGGTGTGATGGGCCAGCTGCTGGAGGATATTCCAGTACATGAATTTAAAATTACTTTGGGATATCAGTGAGTTCTGCAGATAGACCTCAAGCTTGATATCGTAGGCCATATCACCTCCTGCCTGCAGATACGGCAGAGGGCGTGGCGACTGCTCCGGGCCTTTGCAGTGGAAGGGCTCCAGGGCATCGAGTGGGACCACCCATGGTGAAATGGAGGTTGCGAAGTTTTTGGCATTAAAGGGACCAAGTGGCTGGTATTCCCACTTCTGGATATCACGGGCCGACCAGTCATTGACGAGTACCATACCGAAGATATGATCAGACGCAGAGTTCACAGGGATCGGGTAACCAAGCTCGGAACCGGGCCCGATGAAAAAGCCCATTTCCAACTCGAAATCAAGATATCTGCTTGCGGTGAAGACCGGATTTTCCTGACTACCAATTTGTACCTGGCCTTTAGGCCTTCGTATGGGTGTACCGCTCAGGACCACCGAGCTTGAGCGGCCATGGTAGGCTACCGGCAAGTGCAGCCAGTTTGGCATGAGGGCATCCTCTTTTCCCCTGAACATAGTTCCAACGTTGGTGGCATGCTCCCTGGATGAGTAAAAATCTGTGTAATCTCCTATGGCGACTGGCATGTGCATGGTGATATTTTCCACCGGGATTAAAGCTTTGTCTCTCAGTTCAATATTGTCGCGGAGTTCGGCTTCGTCGTCTCGTAGAAGGCGGGAAACAGTTGCACGTACTTCGGTCCATACCGGACGTCCCACTGCCAGGAACGAGTTGAGTGTGCTGGTATTAAAGAGCTCCGGCAGCGAGGGAAAAAACCCTCGTCTCTCCAGAAGCGCCAGATCAAGCACCATATCGCCTATACGTACTCCGACCCTTTTCTTTCCCTGCTCCTCAAAGACGCCAAGGGGAAGATTTTGTATTGGAAAATGGGATTTTTCGTCATATTGAACAAAGGACCTTAAATTCAGATCTGTAGTTGATTGCATAAATTAGGCTCCAGTATTGCCATTTAATCCAAGGGAATTGAGACCTTCAACTGGCTCAATGAAGGAACAGCTGCCAAAACTTATCACTTTGCTCTGGCGTAATCGACTAATTTCACTGGCTGAAATTATTTTTTCTCTCCAGGAAAAATTCTCCTCCGTGAAGTGAAAGTGATGAGCGGCCTCATCGCGAAGGCATTCCGTTATTTCGTTTCTAGAAAGGTTTCCATTCCAATATAACAGGGAAGCACCAAAAATGTTGATAAAGCCGTGTTGCATAACCATTAGCTCAGGGGAATGATTGCGTAGAGAATGATGCATGCCAGCGGTAAACTTTACAGGTATTTCGTGCTCGCAACAGATGCTGATCGCATCGGCCACTTTTTCAGGTGATGGAAATGCCTGTTTTGTAAGCCCCCCGCACCGGAGCTTATAGCCAACATTTTTTATAACCTTTCCTCCTATCTGGGAAGGGCTGAATGTAGCAATTTGTAAGGCTATGGGAACGACACTCTCCGCTTCTACAAAAAGCTGCACATCTTGAAGACCTGCCTTGAGCAGCCTCGAATGTAAGTGCAGCAATTGGTCCATGCATCCAGCCGGGGAGGTGGCGTTTTCCGGCAGGCGAGTCTCCACCATTTCCACATGTCCCTTAAAACTGCTGAGTTGATCGATTTCTTCCTGAGGTACATCAGGGCTCACAATCACCGAACACCGGAACCCTGGATGCAGCACCACACGATTGAGCTGTGTCGCAGGAATAATACATCGGCCAAGCATCCAGCCATTTTCACCCCGAAGATAACCGGCGTAATTGCCTACAACTGTTTCGATATCGAGATCAGCAGGCGGAAAGAATCCCGCATAGTCGATCAGGCCGGTCATGAAATTCTTATAAGAAGCCTTCATTACGGCTGTTCCAGCCAGGAGGTCTGGTAATCTGGGTCTTCACAGGCCAGAGCAGTTTTTGCCACAAAAAGTGGTTTGAAGGTGTCCACCATTACCGCCATCTCTTTTGTCTCCTTTAGTCCAATCGAAGCCTCTGCCTTGCCGGGGTGAGGACCATGGGGCATACCGTCCGGGTGGAGGGTTATAGATCCTAATTCTATACCTTTTCTGCTCATGAACTCATCACTGCAGTAATAGAGGACTTCGTCGGCACCGATGTTCGAGTGGTTATACGGAGCAGGGATTGAATCGGGGTGGTAATCAAAGAGTCTGGGCACAAACGAACAGACCACAAATCCGTCTCCTTCAAAGGTCTGATGGACCGGTGGCGGCTGATGAATACGGCCGGTGATAGGCTCGAAATCCGATATATTGAAGGCCCAGGGGTAATAATATCCATCCCAGCCAACTGTATCGAAGGGGTGGTGGGTAAGAATCATGCGCTGCAGCACATTCCTGTTCTTTACCATTAGAGGAAACTCGCCTGATATATCCTGCGTGATGAGTCGTGAAGGAGGCCGGATATCACGTTCACAGTATGGGCTGTGTTCCAGCAGCTGTCCGTGCATATTTCTGTAACGGCTGGGGGTACGCACAGCCCCTCTGCTCTCGATAATATAGAAAATATTTTTCGCGGTTGTGAATCGATAACGGTGAATTATACCTTTAGGGATGACCAGGTAGTCGCCCTGTCGGAAGTCAAGTTCACCCATTTGGGATTCGAGTACCCCCTCCCCTTCGGTAACAAAAACGAGTTCATCGCCCTGGCCATTACGATAAAAAAAATCATCATCCGCTGAAGGAAAAGCGAGCGATAGTCCAACATCAACATTGAATAAAAGGGGAATTCTGTCCAATACCGGGCTTGTCCCGGTAGCCTCTAATCGGTGGGTTCTCAGATGTCGCAAATGCAGGGTTGGGTCGGGATCCGGTTCCCAGAGGATATCCCAAACTCGCTCCACCCTTTTGATCTGGGTGGGAGGACGCAATGTATACAGGAGGGACTTAATGCCATTAAAACCCTGGCCCATCAGATGCTCTTGATATATACCACCATCACCTTTTCGAAAGGCCGTGTGTCGCTTATGTGGAATCTCGCCCAACTTGTGGTAAAAGGCCATTCTGTTCTCCTCAATTTTTTCTTTATATTGTTACCGGATGGATACCGGTTAGAGATTGCCCCGGCGCCTTTGCTCCAGTTCGATGGATTGGAACAGCGCCTTGAAATTGCCTTTACCAAAGCTCTCGCAGCCCGCTCGCTGGATGACCTCCAGAAACAAGGTAGGCCTGTCCTGCACCGGCTTGGTGAAAATCTGCAGGAGATAGCCGTTATCGTCTCTGTCTACAAGAATATTATATTTACGTATCAGTTCCCGATCTTCCTTAATCTCTCCAACCCGGTCCCAGACAGTGTCGTAATAGCTTTCAGGAATAGTGAGGAATTTGAGTCCGTTCTCCCTGAGCCTTCCGACTGTGGTCAGGATATCCTGGGTGTAGAGAGCTATGTGCTGTACACCGGCAGTGTAATTGAAGTCGATATATTCCTGAATCTGGCTCTTTCTCTTTCCCGCAGCCGGTTCGTTGATGGGGAACTTGATGTTTCGTGTACTGTTGGCCATGACTTTGGAACGTAATGCGCTGTATTCGGTAGAGATATCCTTGTCGTCATACGAGACAAACTGATGGAACCCGAAGACCTTGGCGTAATAGTCACACCATCTGTCCATCTGCCGATCCTCTGCATTGGCCACAATATGATCTATGCGGGTAAAACCGACGTTTTCACCCTTGACCTGCGCGGGCTGATATCCCGGCAGAAAAACACCAGTATAGCCCTTTATGGAAACAAAAGTATGGATAACATCGCCATAGGTACGTACAACCGCTCGACGCACCCTGCCGTCTGAGTCCTCCAGGCAGTGCAACTCTATCCAAAGGGTACTCTTTCACTGCTTATCTTGCTCGAACTGGTAGAAATGATTGACCGGCCCATGTCCCTTGCCAATCGAATAACCGGCGCCGGAATCAATTGCCCCGGTGATATATTCCTTTGCCATTCGGACAGCCCCCACAACATCATAACCCTTGGCAATCCCTGAGGCGATGGCCGAGGACAATGTACACCCTGTTCCATGAGTGTTGTGGGTCTCAATACGTTTGGCGGGCAGAAAAACCATCTCATCCGTGTCGCCCAGAAAAAGACAATCATCACTTTCCTTCCCCTCAAGATGTCCCCCTTTAATCAAAACATTGGTACATCCCAAACGACACAGTTCTCTCGCTGCATCATTTACCATATCCAGAGAGGTTATTTCCCGACCAAGAAGTACTGAGGCTTCCGGCAGGTTCGGGGTAATGATATCTGCCAAGGGAATCAGGTGGTTCTTGAGAGCATCAATAGCCTCGTCCTGGAGCAGTTTATCGCCACTCGTTGCAATCATGACCGGGTCCAAAACAATATTGCCAACATGAAATTTTTTGAGCTGTTCTGCAACTGTCGTAATCAACTCCGGCGAAAAGAGCATGCCTATTTTCACGGCGTCAGTACCGATATCTGAGAGTACCGCTTCCATCTGCAGGCGCACAAATTCAATGGGCACCCCATGAATTCCGCTGACCCCCACAGTATTTTGAGCAGTCAGCGCCGTAATTACACTCATCCCATAACAACCATTGGCACCAATGGTTTTAAGATCTGCCTGAATCCCCGCTCCTCCTCCACTGTCTGATCCGGCAATGGTTAAGACTCGATGATATTTATTTTTGACGTCTGTTTTCATACTCTTCCTATATCGATCATGTTGAGTTTAGTTTGATTCCTAATCTGAGAAGCGCTGCTATGCTTACTACAGCGAATAATCCACCTCACTTCTTGAAAAATTATCTTTCACTGATACGACATCCTTTTTCAAGCTGTTCCGGTGTCATTGTATAGAGGGCGTCCAGGAGATGCACCATAAATGTGCCAGGTCCATTTGCCGTCTCGCCTGCCATTTCTCCTGCCAGACCGAAAAACGCCAGGGCTGTCGCAGCAGCCGTAAGGTAATCTGTATCCACTGCGGCAAAAGCACCGGTCACTGCCGTGGCAGAACAGCCCGTCCCTGTGACGTACGGCATGAGAGGGTGACCATTAGCAATATTGAATACGCGGCTGCCATCCGTGACCAGATCAATCGGCCCTGTAATCGCCAGGATCGTCTTTAACTCCTGGGCAAGATGGGAGGCAGTCAGGGCAGCATTCTGGACAGAATGCATAGTATCAACACCTTTGGTCGTGGACTGCTGGCTGCCAAGGGAAAGGACTTCAGAGGCGTTACCACGGATAATACTAACTTTTGTCTTTTCGATAATAAGCTTGGCAGAAGCGGTCCTGAAAGGCGTTGCACCTGAGCCAACCGGATCTAATATTATCGGTGTTTGCAATGCTGTCGCCTGTTGACCGGCCTTAAGCATAGATGCAACCCAGCTCTCTGTTAAGGTACCGATATTGAGAATCAGGGCTCCGGCAAATGCCACCATATCTTCCACTTCATTCTCGGCATGTGCCATAACCGGAGATGCGCCCATGGACAGCAAAACGTTTGCGGTATAGTTCATCACCACGAAGTTAGTGATATTATGAATAAGTGGTTTGGTTTCTCGAATTTTCTGCAGGTTTTCTGCAGCCTTCAGGGAAAAATTGGACATGGCATAACTCGACCGGTAAAATTAACACCCCACAAGGGGGTACTCAGTTTAGTCCCCCCTTGTGGGGTGTTAGAATATTGATCCTCGTAGAACCAACTGGGTGATTGCCAACATTCCCATGACCACGACTACCACGATTACAACTGCCAATAATTTACGCCACATATCCACAAATCCTATCCTTTTTTATTAGTAAACACACATCTTCTCCCTCGCACTAAATCGGCTAACATTGTGAACGATACTAGCTTAATTATATAAGTTATGCCAATGCCCTTTTTAAACAAAAGTTTGCCTACGAGTGAGATTCTTTTTACCACAGGTATTTTGTACAATTTGTATTTGAACACTTCCCGGTTCGATAAATTTAAACACAGGTATATGTTGATATTTCAAGGAGTGCAGCTTAAGACCAACGAAGAGTCAGTCAAAATATCTGCAAAAATTATTAGAAAAAGCAAGCGCATTAGCCTACTTCCATTTGAAATTCTCAATCGAGGGCAAAGAGGTTCCATATGATCAAAAAAGTAACCATCCTGGTCGTTTTCACAATTTTAGTAGTGGGGCTACCACTCATTGGTATTTGGCTGTCAGGCCAGTCTACGTTACTCTTTGTCTCGTTTCCACCATTGACAAAGCCTGTGGGACACGAGCCTTTTTCATGGCCGGTCTTTATGGTGTATCTCTTGCTGACGATTGGAACTCTTGGCTTCATTGGCGCGGGTGCCCGCAGAATGCTACCCGGTTCCAAAGCAGCTTCGCTTCCGGCTAAAAGGCAGCTCCCCTGGTGGGGTTGGTTTGCCTTGGCGATATTAATTTTCTCCTGGTTTCTCGCCTGGAATCGGTTGCCATGGTGTGAATTATTCCAGCGTCATACTTTCATCCCCCTGTGGTTATCATACATCGTGCTTGCCAATGGTTTATGTTTTCGGCAGTCGGGCAGATGCCCCATGTTGGACAGGCCGGTTTTTTTTCTTTTGCTG